>JAEUJG010000039.1 GCA_016794765.1 Spirochaetaceae bacterium
TCGCCGGTCCCCTCCTGGCCCGCTTCGGCAAGGTCGTCCTTCCGCCCCCGGGCGGCGACGTCATCGGCCGGCGCCGCATCGACACCCACGTCCTGGCCCTGGAGGAACTGGGCGCCCGCCTCGACATCGACGGCGCCCTCAAGTTCTCCGCCAACAAGCTCGTGGGCACGGACCTCTTCCTCGACGAGGCCTCCGTCACCGGCACCGAGAACGCCGTCATGGCGGCCGTCCTCGCGGAGGGCCAGACCGTCATCCGCAACGCCGCGAGCGAGCCCCACGTCCAGGACCTCTGCGAACTCCTCCGCGCGATGGGCGCGAAGATCGAGGGCTCCGGCTCCAACCTCCTCCGGATCGAGGGCGTGAAGGCGCTCCACGGCGCCGATTTCTCCATCGGCCCCGACTTCATGGAGATCGGCTCCTTCATCGGCCTCACCGCCGTCACCCGCGGCGAGCTCGTCATCGAGGGCGTCCGCCCCGAGGAGCTGCGGCCCCTCAAGGTCGCCTTCGGCCGGCTCGGCATCAAGTGGAGCGTCGAGGGCACCGAGCTCCACGTCTCCGGCGGCCAGGCTATGAAGGTCCAGTCGGACCTCGGCGGCCAGGTTCCCAAAATCGACGACGCCCCCTGGCCGGGCTTCCCGCCGGACCTCACCTCGATCATGACGGTCGTCGCGACCCAGACCGAGGGCGAGGTCCTCATCCACGAGAAGATGTTCGAGTCCCGGATGTTCTGGGTGGACAAGCTCATCGGCATGGGGGCCCGCATCGTCCTCTGCGACCCGCACCGGGCGGTCGTCTCCGGCCCCGCCCGCCTCAAGGCCGACTCCCTGACCTCGCCCGACGTGCGCGCCGGCATGGCCATGGTGATCGCCGCCCTCTGCGCGGAAGGCAAGAGCACGATCCACAACGTCTACCAGATCGAGCGCGGCTACGAGAACATCACGGAGCGCCTCCGCTCCCTCGGCGCCCACATCGAGCGCGTCGAGGTATAGGGGCTGTCCCCGAACCTGCCGAAGCGGCGGCCCTCTCCGGGCCGCCTTCTTATTTTTCCGGGTGGAGGGGAATGCGCCGCTTGAGGAAGTCGTAGGCATCCTTGAGTTCCGCGAAGTCCAAGGCGGCGCGGGCCGCCGCCTCTTCGCCGCCCGCGGCTCCGACTTCGGCCCCGGCCTCCAGGGCTTGGGCGGCGAGGGCGTCGGGATGGCGCCGGCGGGAAAGCCGGCGGTAGGCGCGCTTCAGCCCCTCGGCCCCCGTCCCCGGCTCGAGGCCGAGGATCTCCCATGGATCGCGGTAGTCGGGAAAGGCGGCGGCGCGCGCCGCCCGCGCGGCCTCGAGGCCGAGTCCCGCGTCCGCGAGCCCCTGCCTGATGAGCTCGTCCGTCTCGTGCGACAGGGCATCGGCCTTGCGGCGCGAAAGGGCGTAGGCGAAATCGGCGAGGAGCCTCCGGGCGGCCTCGCCCCCCGCCGCGCCGGAGAGGTCCCGCGCGAAGGCGGGCAGGAGGGCTTCCTCCGCCTCCGCCGCCGCCTCGAGGAGCCGCTCCAAGTCCTTTTCTTCTTTGCGCTCCAGGCGCAGCCGTTTCCGCGCCAGCGCGGCGAAGAGCGCCCTCCGGTTGGCCGGCGAACCCGCATGCGGCCAGGCGCCGCGGAGGGCCAGGCCGGCGGCCGGAGCCAGGCCCGGGCGCGACTCCTGCGGGCGCGGCGCGCCGACTTCCGAAAAATAACGCCGCCTCTGGCCGCCGTTCCGCGCCTCGTCCACCATGTAGCCGATCAGGAAGCCGGCGGCCATGCCGTACCAGCCCCCGGCCAGGCCCGCGGCCAGGCCCGCGGCGCGGCCGAAGTAAGAGGGGCCCTTCACGTCCCGGTTTTCTTCCTCGGGCCGGCTCATCGCTCGTCGTCGTCGCCGTGGGCTCGGCCGGCCCTGTCGCCGCGCAGGCCCGCCGCGAGGAGGACGGAGGCCAGGAGGAAGGCCGTCCGCACGCCGAGGGACGCGCCGAGGGAGGCGGGGCCCGGAAACAGGGTAACGAGGTAGGCCGAGATCGCGCCGTCGATGCCCTCGATCAGGAAGGCGAGGGCCGCCGTCGGAGCGGCGAGGAGGAGGAGGCCGAGCCAGGAGAAGGCCTTGAGGGAGCCGTCGCCGCGGAAGCGGAAGCGGACGCCGATCAGCGCGCCGAGGGTGGAGGCGGTGAGCAGGGCGAAGGGCAGGCCGAGACGCCGCAAGAGTTCCCGGTAGAGCGGGGTCTGGTCCAGGCCGAAGGCTTCGACCACGCGAGCCGACTCGTAGGCGCCCAGGGCGGAGAGGGTCGCCGGGGCGTCGCGGGCCGCGGCGAGGCGGAAGGCGGTTTCGGGATCGAGGGCGAGGGTGAGCCACGCAGAGGGCCCCTTGTCCTTCGGCGCGGCGCCCGCCGCCTTCGGACGATAGACGGAAGCAGGCTTGTCGCGCTCGACGGACACGAGGAGGAGTCTTCCCTCCGTGAGCTTCGCGTAGGCGCTGTAGACATGGGTCAGCTTTTCGGTCTTGCCCGCGGAGGCGGCGGCCTCGAGATACTCCACCTCGAAGAAGTAGGCCGCGCCCGAGGTGAAGGCGGCTTCCTTGGCCGCCAGGATTCGGAGTATGCCGTCGGGGGCGCCGCCGGCGGCCGCGCTCGGGAGCACGGCGAAGAAGCCGCGGTAGGCTCGGGCGGCGAGGGCGCGGTCGGCCTCGTCCTTGAAAAAGGCGGCCTTTTCGAGCTCGACCCTGCTTTCCTCCAGATAGCGGCGGACGTCGCGGTCCAGGGAATTTTCGCGCGCGAGGCTCGTAAACTCGCGGAAGGCGCCGATGAAGTCGCCGGCCCGGAGGAGGCTGTAGGCCTCGAGCTTACGCATGAAAAAGTCGTTCTTCCGGGCTCCCGCCCCGCCGCCCGAGGCGGTGGAAAGCGCTTCCCAGGCGCGGGCGGCGAGGCGGGGCGCTTCGGCCAGGCTCGGATCCACCCTGGCCGCGAGGGCGGCGTAATAATGGGCGCTGAAAAAGTCCTTTTTCTCGAAATAGGCGAGGGCCTTCAGGTAGAACTCCCTGCCGCTCGTCGCGCTTGGGACCGCCGCGGCGGGCTTTTCCTCGTCGCGCGCCCCCGCGGAGGCGGCTTCCCTGCCCGCCCGGAGTTCGGCGCCGATGACCCGTTCCCTGAGCTCGTCCACCCGCGGATCCGTGGCGTCGATCGCCTCGACCCGGTTGAAGGCGGCCCTGGCCTCGGCCGCAAGGCCGCCGTCCAAGGCAATCCGGCTCGACTCGAGGGCTTCGTTGAAGCGGTCGCTGGTCGCGAGGGCCGCGCTCCGCGATTCCGCCAGTCCCGGAGCGGCGATCAGGCCGGCGGAGGAGATCAGGATGGCCAGGAGGACGCCGGGCAGGATCGCGCTTACGAGGAGTTCGCCGCTCTCTCCCTGGGCGGAGCCGAGGGCGGCGGCCACGGCCAGGAATTGGAGGGCGGGGAGCCAGCGGAAGAAGGACAGGAGCGCCTCGGCGATTTCCCAGCGCAGCGCCAGGGAGGGAATCACCCGGTTCGGGGCGTAGGACGCCAAGGCCAGGACGAAGAATCCGAGGAAGGCCAGGAGGTCGATGGAGAGTACGGCGACGAGGATCCGCTTGCCGCTATTCATGCTTCCTCCCGGTGCGGGGCCGCCAGGGCGGCGAGTCCCGCGAGGAGGCCGAGGATCGCCTCGAGGGCGGAGGCGACGAGCGGCATCGGAATCGCGGCGAGTCCGACCGCTTCGGCCGCCGGCGCGAGCAGTTCGATCTTGGCGGGCGTGGCCACGGCGCCGTCGAGGAGGCGGGCCAGCACAAGGCCGAGGCTCGACCGGCCGCGGCCCGCCAGGGGCCAGCGGGCGAAGCGCGAGACGGAGGCGAATCCGGCCGCCATGAGGACGAGACCGGCTCCGGCGGCGAGGGCGAAGAGGTAGCCGCCGTCTTCCCGCCCAAGCAGCCTGGACTCGAAGGAGGCCGGGGCCAGGGAGAGGGCGAAGATTTCCGGCAGTTCGGGGAAACTCGAATCCTTCGGCGGCAGGACGCTGAAGCGGCGCCCTCCGAGTTCAAGGGCCCCTCCGGCCAACGGGACGCGGGGATCATATACGAGGCGGGGAAAGGGAGCGGAAACGTCGTAGCCGACGGCGCTGCGGGCGGCGAAGCCCGTCGGGCCGGCCTCGTAGGCCTGCGCGAAGAGGATGCGCCTTTCGGACTCGATGGCCAAGCCCGAATAGTTGGGCCGATCGGCGGCGGAGGGATCCTGTCGGGCGGGCGGGAAGGCCTGTCGAAGTGCCAGCCCGCCCGCCGCCAAGCCGAGACCGAGGAGGAAGAGGCTGAGCAGGGTCAGGGCGCGGCTCCGGATGCGGCGCTCAAATGAATAGAAGCCGAAGAAGATGGCGGCGGCGATCGCCAGCGGAAACAGGGCCTTGGCCGCCGCGAGGACCGCCGGGACCAACTGGGCCGGCCTGGTCCCCGAGACGAGGGCTTGCGCCGCGGCGGCGAGAAGAAGGAGTAGTATGGCGTCGGCAACCAAGCGCCCCGCCGCGCCAAACCATGCTTTCATTCGTTCAATTTAGCACTTACCATGGTAGGCCGCAAGCGCGGCTAGGGGACTTGACGGCAGGCATTTTTCGATAAGCTCACAAGTTATCCACAAGCGGCCTTCAGGTTTCCCGGCTCGCTGCGGGATATTCTCAAGGTTTTTTCCCTGTGCAGGAATTCACGATAAAATCTCAAAGACCTCTAGGTTTCTGAGTAATGTATTGCTCTGTATGCAAATATAACGTTTGCTCACAGGTTGTCCCGGAAGTCATCCACAGGCTTCGCCCAGTTGCTGCTTTTAGGAACAGGAATTATTGCGATTTTGTCGGAGCTTTTCCCCGATTGCTCACGACTTATCCACAGGCAATGCACAGAGACGATAGCCTTGACGGCGTAGGGCAATAATGGGTGATTCCGAATCCGGAAGGCAGGGCCTCATTTTTCTCCGCAATGATGACACCAGGACGTCCAATGTTCGCGAATGGGGGCGGAGTTCGCCCCAAAGCGCGAGCTCCAAGGCTTCCCTCGGGACGGCTTCCCGCGGATTTTGGGCAAGAAGGACGAGGAGGCGGGACTCGGCGTCGGAGAGGAGGATCGCCTCGCCGGGATCGGCCTCCTCGACGCCGAGGCGCCTCCCCTCGAGGCGGAACCTGCGTTCGCCGAGGCGAAAGCGACGATCCCGAAGGCGCCCGGCGCGGGCGCGGAGCTCGGCCATCGACCAGGGTTCGCGGAGATAGTCGCCCGCGCCGGCATTGAAGGCGGCCGCCATGAGCCGGTCCTGCCCGTAGGCGAAGTTGGGCCGCGGCCGCGCCTCGGGCGGAAGCCCGAGCAAAAGGGCCGCCGGCAGGACATAGAGCTCGGCGCGCCGCGGCCAGGTTTCCCCGCCGGAGGGCCCGCTGGCGGGCGGAGCGCAAACGAAAACGGAGAGCGTCCCATCGGGGTCGCTCTCCGTTCGGTAGTGAAGATAGGGCTCGGAATCGGCGACGACGCACACGGTCATCGGGAGCCGTGGCTTCGTTCGCTAGTTGCCGCTCCCCGAAGTGCCGGAGGTGCCGGCGTTGTCGGTGAGCATCTTGGCCTTGAGCTCCTCGAGGAGGAGGTCGGCGCCGGCGCCGGAGGATTCGAGCTGGGCGAACTGCTTCTCGAGGCTCGCGCCGGTGGAAAGATCCTCGAGCTCCTTGTGCGCCTCGGCCCTGGCTTCGATTTCGTCGACCTTCTTGGCCATGCGGTCGAAGGTGTCGAAGGCGCTCTTGTTGCCGGAGAGGCTCGACATGGTCTTGTTGATCTTGTCCTGGGCCTCGGCGCGCTTGGCGCGGGCGATCAGGATGTTCTTCTTGCGGGAAGCCTCGTCGATCTTGTTCTGGAGCTGGCGGAGGCTCTCCTTCAGCTTTTCGACGGATTCCTTCTGCGCCTTCCACTGGGTGGTGAGCTGGGTCGAATAGCCTTCGAACTCCTGCTTGCGGAGAAGGGCTTCCTTGGCGAGGTCGTCGCGGCCCGCGCGGACCGCGAGCATGGCCTTCTTCTCCCATTCCTCGGCCTGGCGCTTGTTCTCCAAGGCCTCGCGCTCGAGCTTCTTCTCGTCGGCGATGGCCATGGCGACCGCTTTCTTCGACTCGATCATCTGCTCGTTCATGTCGACGACGAGCTGATTGAGCATCTTCTCGGGGTTCTCGGCCTTGCTGATGAGATCGTTTATGTTCGACGAGATGACCGTCTTCATGCGCTCGAAAATGCCCATTCGGAATTCCTCCTCAGTTCTTGAAGCGGGAGAGCAGGGGATAGTGCTCCGCGAGAGCGAAGCCGATCGCGTCGATCGAGGCCTCGAATTCGGATTTGTCCATGGTGGCGTACTCGAGGCTGTCGACGATGACCACCTCGTCGCCGTCAAGGGCGTAGGCGCCGTGAACCAGATCCTCGCCGTTCAGCTTGAGCAACTCGGCGAAAAAGGCCTCTCGGCCGGTCTGGGGGGCGGGCATGACGTCCGCGCGGACCATGACGATGGGATCGGCCCAGGAAACGACGAGCTTGGGGAGCCCGCGGGGCGCGTCCTCGACGAGCCAGGTGGTCGAGCCGATCTCCTCGTAGGAGATGCCCAGATCGATCAGATACTCTTCGATCTTGGAGAGTCCGGCCATGCGCGCCTCCTTTGGGGGCTGTAACGGGGCTCGGTGCTAGCCGAGGAAGACCTGGCCCGAGTTGTCGATGGCCAGGATGGTCTTGCACTCCGAGCAGCGGAAGCGGCCCGGCTTGGCCGCCTTGAGTTTCTTGTTGCAGATGGGGCAGGAGAAGATCTTGGGGAATACCGAGGCCGCGGTTCCCTGGTCGCCTTGGCGGAAGAAGCCGGTCGCCTCGTCCAGATTGTCCTTGATGTTGAAGAACTGGGAAAAGCCGAGGAGCTGGAAGACTTCATAGACCTTGGGCTGGATTTCCAGGAGGACGATGTCGCCGCCGCGCGGCTTGACGGATTTCAGGAAGGCGGTGAAGGAGCCGATGCCGGTCGAGGATACGTAATTGAGGCCGCCGCAATTGAAAATCAGGCGGATGAAGCCCGACTCGATGGCCTTGCCGACGCGTTTCTGGAAGAAATTCGAATTGTAGGTGTCGATATAGCCGGTCAGGAAGAGGGTGAGGCAGTTGTCAACGGCGTCGACTTTCTGGAGACGGATTTTGAGGCTGTCATCCTTTTCGTCGTCGAAGCCGGGAACGATATCATTATTGTTCATGGTACTCCTCTTCGCCTCTCGTCACGCAAATCGCAATCTATTGTAGAAGCATAATATGAACAAGTCAATTCATTGTCAAATTCCGCTCAGGGCGGAGGGGGCTGGCGAGAATGCCCTTTCCTTAGTATCGGCGGAGTTGCCGCCGCGCTCAAGGGGGCTCGCGCGCCATAATGACGCGGCGCTCAAAGCTTGAGTCCCGCGTCGAGGTTGATCACCGCGCCCGAGGCCAGGCAGGGCTCCGCGGCGATGAGTTCGGCCGCGAAAGTCCCGATCGAGGCGGCCGGGACCAGCCTTTTGCCGGGCGCGCGCGCGGCCAGTTCCCGTTTGAGGCCTTCGCCCAGGTACTCCGTCTCGACGAAGCCGGGGCAGAGGGCGAAGGCGGCGATTCCCCGGTCGGCGTATTCGGCGGCGACGGATTTGGCGAGGACGCCGAGGCCCGTCTTGGCGGCGGCGTAGGCCGCGTTCGTCGCGTAGGCGCGGATCGCGTCGGTGCGCGTCCCGCCGAAGAGGGCGATGCGGCCATAGCCGCGCTCCGCCATGCCCGGCAGGAGGGCGGAGACGAGGGCTCCCGGCAGGGCCAGGTCGAGGAGGGCCAGGCGCTCCCAGTCCTCGGCGCTCGTTTCGTGGAGGGGCTTTTGCACGAAGGGGCCGAAGGCGACGGCGAGGATGTCGAAGGCGCCGAGCGCGGGCAGGCGGGCCAGGAGGTCGGCCGGCGACGCGATCGGGAGGAGGAGGCCTTCGATCGAAGGCGCCGCGGCTCCTGAGGGGGCGGGGCAGGCCGCCCGGGCCGCGCGGGCGGCGGCCAGGCTCGCCTCGAGGCGGGCGGCCGAGGTGCCGCCGTGGACGAGGAGGTCGGCGCCCCGGGCGGCGAGGGCCCGGGAAAGGGCGGCGCCGATGCCGCCCGAGCCTCCGACGACGAGGGCGCGGCGTCCCGCGAGGGGCGCGGCCCGAAGGGAGTCCGGAGCTTCTTGCGGCCTGTCCATTGCCCCGCTACTATAGCGGCGCCCCCTCCGGATCCGCAAGCCTCGCGCCGCGGGCCGTCCGGGGCCCCAAGGAGACGCCCGTGACGGAACCCGACCTTTCCCGCTTCGTCGTCGTACTGTGCCGCGCCGAAGAGGCGGGCAACGTCGGCTCGACCTGCCGGGCGATGAAGACCATGGGGCTGACCCGGCTCGTCCTGGCCGACTGCCCCGAGTACGACGAGGCGCGGGTCCGCACGATGGCCGTCCACGCGGCCGACCTCTACGAGGGCGCGCTCCGATTCCCGAGCCTGCCCGAGGCCCTTGCGGGAACGGCCCTCTCCGGCGGCTTTTCCCGCCGCCGCGGCGAGCGCCGCAAGACCTTTTCCCTGGACGCCGAAGCCTTCGCCGGGCTCGCCGCCGAACGCCGGGCCGACGGCGATGTCGCCCTCGTGTTCGGCAACGAGAAGAACGGCCTCTCGGAAGAGGAGCTTTCCGCCTGCTCCCTCGCCGTCCACATCCCGACCTCGGAGATCTTCCCCTCGCTCAACCTCTCCCAGGCCGTGCAGATAGCCGTGTACGAGCTCCGGAAGGCCTCGCTCGGCGGGAAGAGCGGCTCCTATCAGGCGGCGCCGCGCCGGGAGGTCGAGGCGATGGTGGGGCGGGTCTCCTCGCGCCTCGCCGAGCTCGGCTTCTTCCGGCTCAACCAAGGCACGATGCTGAAGGAGTTCCTCCGCGACAGCGCGGAGCGGGCGGCCTACAGCCCCGCGGAGCTTCGCTACTTCGAGGCCTTCGTGCAGAAGATGGCCGGCCTCGCCGGCAAGGGCGGCGCGTCGGGCAAGGGCGCGGCGCCCGGCAATGGGGGCGCGCCCGGGGAGGGGCCGGCCGGTGACTAAAGGCTCCGCCTTCCGCTTCGCTCCCTTCCTTTAAAAGCAGACGTGTTCGACGCCGATCTCCTCGCGGTCCTCCGCCAGGACGACGGCCCGGAACACGACGTTCTTGAGTTGGCGGATGTTGCCCGGCCAGGATTGGGCGCCGAGGAGATCCAGGGCAGCCGGGCTGAAGCGCTTCTGGCCGCCGGAAGCGCTCAGGGCGAAGGTTTCCGCCAGCAGGGCGATGTCCTCGCGCCGTTCGCGCAACGGCGGCAGTTCCACGCGGAGGATCTCGATGCGGTAGAGGAGGTCCGGCCTGAATCCACCCGAGGCCGAATCGGCGCGCAGGTCGCGGGAGGTCGCCGTGACGAGTCGGATGTCCGCGGTCCGCGGGCTCCGGCCGCCGAGCCGCCAGAACTCCCCCGACTCGAGGGCGCGCAGCAGCTTGGCCTGGACCGAGGCGCCCGCCTCGCCGATCTCGTCGAGGAAGAGGGTGCCGCCCGCGGCCAGCTCGAAGGCGCCCGGCCGCTCGACCGCCCCGGTGAAGGCGCCGCGGTCCGAGCCGAAGAGCTCGCTTTCGATGAGTTCCTCCGGGATCGCGGCGCAGTTCTTGGCGATGAAGGGGCCGCCCCGCCGGGGCGAGCGGTCGTGGAGGGCCCGGGCCGCCAGCTCCTTGCCCGTGCCGCTCTCGCCGAGGACGAGGACGGGATACTCGTGGCGGGCGAAGCGCTCGATGAGGGCGCAGGAGTTGCGCAGGGCTTCGCTGTTCCCGACGAAGGGCGGCAGGGACTTGAGGCCCGGCTCCAGGGCGGCGCTCAGGGCGGCAAGGAGTTCCGCAGGCGGGCAGGGCCGCGGAAGACAGTCGGCGGCGCCTCCGCGGATGGCCCGCACGACGGAGCGCGGACCGGGAAAATCGCTCATCGCGATGACGGGCGGGAAGCCCCGGCCCCGGGCCAGCGCCTCCAGGAGCTCGAACCCGCCCGGCCCCCCGGGATCCAGGATCACCGCCGCGGGCGACTCGCGCCGCAGCGCGGCGAGGGCCGCCGCGGTCTCCGGGCCGCAGGAGACCACGCGATACTCCCCCGTGAGGACGGAGGCCAGGGTGCGGGCCTCCGCGGCATCGCTCCCGACATGGAGGATCGTGTCCATTCCAGCGGAATTCTGGACCCCAAAACAAAAGCGCGCAACGCGGTATGTGCGTTGCGCGCTTTTATGCGTGTAGACAAATGCCCGGATACTTAATGCGCGTTACCGGATTCGTCGGCCGGCGGCCGGCCGGTGGCGGCGCCGGCGGGCGGGGCGGGATCGCCGGCCGGGCGGCCGCCTTCACCGGCGCGGCCGGACCGCGGCCGGAGCGCGGCCGGAGCGCGGCCGGACCGCGGCCGGAGCTTCCCCCGGCCCGGCGCTCTTTTTCAGCGGCCCTTGATGCGGGCCACGAGGAGGAGGAAGTCGTAGAAGAGGTAGATGAAGATCCGGTAGGCCTTCCAGGGCCGGCGGAGCGTGTAGGGAATCCATTCGAGGCCGCGCCGGAAAAGTTCCCGGGAAGGCTTGCCGCGGCTTTCGGCGAAAACCTCGAAGAGGTCGGAGCACCAGAGATAGAGTCCCGCGTTGAAGCGGGGAAGGTTTCTCGGGATCCAGCGCTCGCGTCCCGGAACGCCGGCGCCGACGAGTAGGAGGCTCGGGGTCGCCTTGCGCACCGCCTCGATGATGGCGCCCTCCACGGCCTTCGGGTAGTGGCCGGCGTAGCGGCCCACGACGCGGAGGCCGGGGAAGGTCGAGCGGATGTTCGCCTCGGCCTTCTGGAGCCTGGTTCTGGAGGCGCCGAGGAGGTAGGCCGACTTGCCCTTGCGCTCCAGGGCGCCGAGGAGCTTGACGACGAACTCGAAGGGCATGTAGCGGACCGGCTCGGCCTTCTTGAGGAAGCGGGCGCCGCGGACGATGGACAGCGAGATCGGGATGACGAGGCTGGCGCCGGCGATCATGGTGCGATACTCGCCGTTGCGGCGCGCGCGCATGAGGTCCCAGACCGAGAGAAGGACGATCTGGTGGTTCCGGCCGTCCTCGAGGGCGGCGGCGACCTCTTCGATCCGGTCTTCGGGGAGGATGTCCACGGGCACGCCGAGGACGGTGATGCGGTTCAGCTGGAGGGGCTCCATGACGATCGCTCCGTGAGGATGGTCTCGACCGCGGCGACCGCGTAAAGCGCGGCAGTCTCGGTCCTTAGGACGGCGCCGGGGAGGCGGAGGGGCTTGTAGCCCGCCGCGAGGAGGAATTCCGCCTCGTCCGGGGCGAAACCGCCCTCGGGTCCGACGCAGAGGACGATCTCGTCCGGCGCTTCGGTAAGATACCCGTGGAGGCTTCCTTCCGCAAGGGGCGCTTCGTGGAGGAGGATGCCGAGGCGCCTGCCCCGGGGCGGGCCGAGCGCCTCCTCGAGCTTCGCGAGGGTCGTCGCCTCCTCGAGGCGGGTGGGGACGGGCGAGCCGGACTGCTGGAGACCTTCGCGGACGATGCGCTCCCAGCGGGTGCGCTTCGCCGAGCCCGACTCGCCCTTCTCCCCGGCTTCGGGGCGGACGACGGAGCGCCGCGCGGCGAGGGGGATGAGGCGCGAGACGCCCGCCTCCGCGGCCTGGCGGAGGACGAGGTCCATCGCCGGACCCTTGGCTATCGATTGGACGAGGATGACGCGTGGCCAGGTTCCCGGCCGGAGCGGGGAAGGGGCGGGCGCCGCTTCGGTCCCGGTCCCGTCGTGGGCGCGGTCCGGTCCCTGTCGCGTGCCGCGGGCGGCTCTCTTGCCCCGCGAGCCGTGGGCGTCGGGGAGGGGTTCGGCCGGGGAAGGGCCCTCTTCGGGCTGTCCAACGGCGAGGGTGATGCCCTCGCCCTCGGTCGCGAGCACTTCGACGGCGCGGCGCCGCCCCGCGGCGTCGAGGCCGGCGAAGCGGTCGCCCGGCGCGAGCCTGAGGACCCGGAGAAGGTACCGAGCCCGACCCCCTTCGATCCGGCAGGTGGGGGAGCCGTCAAAATCTTCCGGCAGGATGAATTGGCGCATCGGGCTCGCCTTGGGGCAAGGAGGGTGGACGGCGGCCGCGGCGGGGGGCGCGGCGCCGGTTCCTTCCGTATGCTACTTCTTCACGGCCGCGGTCGCGGCCTTTTTCTCGGCGACGAGCTCCTTGACCGTACGGGTTTCGGCAAGGCGCTTCGCGTAGGCGGGATCCTCGAGGACGCCGATGGCCGCCTGGAGCGCCGTGTCGAACTCGAGGTCGAAGGTCGGTGCGATGTCGTTGCGGGCGAGCTCGTCGCGGACGAGGCGCTTCATGAGCCGCTCGGGGAGGGTGAAACCCTCGGCGATGAGGCTCTTGGCGAAGGCGTCGCGCTCCGGCTGCGTGGCCTGGGGCTTTTTCTTGGCGAACTCGGGGATCCTGCCGGAGTCGAAGAGTTTTTCGAGCGCGGCGGCTTCGGCCTGGCCAAGGTCGGGATCCTTGGCGACGAGATCCGGAGGAATGCCGGTCTTGTCGATGTTTTCGTCGCTCGGCGTGTAGTAGCGGGCCATCGTCAGCTTGAAGCCCGTACCGTCGATGGGGAAGGGCTGCTGCACCGAGCCCTTGCCGTAGCTGTTCTCGCCGACGAGGAAGGCGCGCTTCTGGTCCTTGAGGGCGCCGGCGAGGATCTCCGACGCGGAGGCGGAGCCGCGGTTGAGGAGGAGGGCGACGGGTTTGTCCTTGGGGATGGCGAGGTCGCTCTTGGCGGCGCGGATGGAATTCTCGTAGGCGCTCCTGCCCTTGGTGGAGACGATCGTCCCGCCGTCCAGGAAGAGGTCGGCGATCTTGACGACCGAGTCGAGGAGTCCGCCCGGATTGGATCGGACGTCGACGATCATGGCGACGTAGCCCGCCTGGTCGAAGTCCTTGATCGCTTCCTTCACGCGGGGGAGGGTCGCGGGGGTGAACTCGATGATGCGGAGGTAGGCGATCTTGCCCTTCGCCGCGGGGATGAGGGCGTGCTTGACCGTGGGGATCTCGATGACGGCCCGGATGACGGAGAAGTCGAGTTCCGCGTTGCCGCGCTTGACGGTGACACTGATCTTGCTGCCCGGCTCGCCGCGGAGCTTGGACTGGGCTTCGTCGGTGGACAGGGGGGCGGTGCTTTCGCCCTCGATCTTGACGATGAGGTCGCCGGGCTTGAAGCCGGCGCGCCAGCCGGGGGTGTCCTCTATCGGGGAGACGATCTCGATGTAGCGGGGCGCGCCTTCCGGCGCCTTGGGATCGAGGGGCTGCTTGGATATATAGAGGCCGATGCCGCCGAATTTGCCCTCGGTGGTATCGTTCATGTCGCTCATCATGGCCTCGTCGAGGAAGACCGAGTAGGGATCCCCGAGGGACTCGAACATTCCCTTCATCGCGCCTTCGTAGAGCTTCTTGGCCTCGATTTCGTCCACGTAGTTCTGGAGGACGAACTGGTAGACGTTCTCGAAGATCTGGAAATAGCGCCGGACCTCGGCGGCCTGGGGATCGACGGGCTGGGCGAAGGCCTTGGGGACGGAGACCGCGAGGGTGGAGACCAACACGAGGGAGGCGGCGACCGCGCTCCAGGCGAGGCGGCGCTTGGCCGGGGAAGAACCATTCTGCGTCATAGACTCCACTATCCGTTCCGGCGGCGTCTCCTGTCAACTCCTTGGCGCTCCCTCCTCCTTGACTGCCGGGGGGGTCGAAAGTATGCTTCTCCAAGAATATGCAGCGTAAGCCTCTCTACTTGGCAATCTCGGCGGCGGAAATTCTCCGCTTCCTCGGCCTCGCCTTCCTGGCGGGGAGCCTCGGCGCGCTCGGGACCGGCGCGGAGCCCTCCGGAACGGCGGCCTTGAGCTCGCTTTTCCGCTACGTCGCCGCGCCCCAGCTCCTCTTCGGCGCGGCCTTTTTCTTCCTGTGGTACGACCGCGGGCGCTACGCCCCCTTCAGGCCCCTCGCCCTCGTCGGGAAGATCCTGGCCCTCGCCGCCATCCTGCCGGTGTTTTACGCCGCCTTCCGCCTCGGTCCCGACCTCCTGCCCGACCGCCGCGCCGCCTTCCTTCCGGCCGCGGCCGTCCTCCTCGTCGACCTCGTCGGCCTCGCGGCCCTGATCGCCGACCGGACTCCCGCGGACGAAGCCTCCGACAGGGCGGGGACGGGCGGCCCGGCCGCGCCGAAGGCGGACAACGCGCCCACGGGGCCGGACGACATCGAGCGGGTGGAGGCCTAGGGTGCGCATCGTCCCCATCGCGAGCGGCAAGGGCGGCGTCGGCAAGTCCATGGTCGCGGCCAATCTTTCCATCGCCCTCGGCCAGGCGGGCAAGCGCGTCGTCCTGGCCGACCTCGACCTCGGCGCCTCCAACCTCCACCTCATCCTCGGCGTGCCGCCGCCCAAGGCCGGCATCGGCACCTTCCTTTCGGGCGCCGCCGGCAAATTCGAGAACGTCATCCTCGACACCGACTACGAGAACCTCCGCTTCGTCCCCGGCGACGCGGAGATCCCCGGCCTCGCGAACATCAAGCCGAACCAGAAGAACATGCTCGTGAAGCGCCTCCTTTCGGTGGACGCGGACTACCTCGTCCTGGACCTCGGCGCGGGCACGAGCTCGAACATCCTCGACTTCTTCCTGATGAGCTCCCAGGGCATCGTCGTCACCGCGCCCGCCCTGACCGCGACGCTCAACGCCTACCTCTTCCTCAAGAACGCCGTCTTCCGCCTCCTCTACGGCGCCTTCGGCCAGCGCTCCAAGGCCTTCGAGTACCTCGAGGCCCTGCGCCGCGACGGCGCCTCCCTGCAGAAGGCCTACGTGCCGGCCATCCTGGACGAGGTGAAGAAGATCGATCCCGAGCGCTGGGCCGTCGCGATCGACCGCATGTCGCGCTTCCGCCCCCGCCTCGTCATGAACATGCTCGAGGACCCGAAGGACGCGGACAAGGCGCAGAAGATCCGCCGCTCCTGCAAGGAGTACCTCAACATCGACCTCGAGCACCTCGGCGTCCTCTACCGCGACGAGCTCCAGGACATCGCCCTCGGCAGCCGCATCCCCATCATCCGCTACAAGCCCCAGTCGGTGTTGTCGCAGGCGGTCTACCGCACGGCCGACAAGCTCGTTTCCATGGAGGGCGAGGCCGACGCGCCGCTCTCCATCGCCGAGCTCGACGGCAGCTTCCAGACCGCGGGCCTCGAGGCGGAGACCGATTTCGGCGCCAAGATGGCCTATGTCGAGGAGCTCCTCTCCTCCGGCGCCCTCACGACGGGCGACCTCGTGGAGACGGTCCGCAGCCAGCAATTCGAGATCGACAAGCTCCGCCGCGAGAACCAGTTCCTCAAGTACAAGCTGGCGCGGGCCATCGGGCAGGGTTTTTCGGGCTAGGGGCGGGGCGTGGCGCAGAGCATCGCGAAGGGCGACATCGCCCTGACGGTCGACGAGCTCGAGCTCGAGGCGAGCCTCCGCTTCACGCCCGATCCGAACGGCGCGGAGTGGTCGGGGGAGAAGATCCTCCGCCTCGTCATGGACGCCAAGATCGGCGGCCTCAACCAGAAGCGCGCGGACGAGATCGTCGGCAAGTTCTCCCGTTCGCGCTCCGCGGTCACCGAAATCGTCGCCAAGGGCCAGCCCCCCGTCGAGCCCCGGCTCGAGGAGGTCGAATGGGCCGAGCTCGAGGTGCCGCCCGAATGGACGGCCCTCGTCGAGGAGAGCCTTAAGGCCGCCGCCGAGCCCGAGCTCTACCTCCTGCGCAGCGAGGTGGTCCGGACGGAGAAGACCGTCAAGAAGCCCGGAGCCCTGCCCTTCCTGCCGCCCAAGATCGAGAAGGTGGTCGTCAACGAGAAGCGCGAGAAGCGCGAGCGCGTCTACCCGGACCTCAACATCGTCAAGACGGGCTACGCCCGGCGGGGCGAACGCCTCGGCCTCCTTTGCCTGGCCCAGCCGGGCAAGGCGGGCAAGACCATTTTCGGCAAGCCCCTGCAGCCCGCGGGCGCCGACGCCGAGCCGACCTTCGTCCTTGGCCCCGGCCTCGAGCGGCGGAAGACGGAGCTCTTCGCCGAACGCGAGGGCATCCTCCGCGCCGGCGCGCGCTGGGCCGAGATCCTGCCCTTCGGCGCCCACAACTTCGCCGTGGAGAAGGCCCAGGACGGCGCCACCTACTTCCTCGACTACCGCCCGGGCGACCGGCGCCTTCCCGCGCCCAAGGCCCTGGAGATCCTGGCCAAGGCCGCCGAGCTCGGCGCGCCGGAAGGCAGCCTCCTCGGGGAGGAGGAGCTCGACCGCGCGCTGGCCGCCGCGGCCGCCAAGGGCGAGCCGCTTTTCGCCCTTCCCCTCTCCCTGGACCGGGACGGTCGCGCCGAGGTCGCCGTCTCTCCCGACGGCGCGCGGGCGACCCTCTCGCTGTGGAAGGGGCGCGGCCGCGGGAAGCCCCTGGAGCTCGCCGCCGTGACCGCGGCCCTCAAGGCCGCCGCGCTCAAGGGCGTCAAGTCGGAGCAGCTCAAGAAGGACGTCCTCGAGTTCCACAAGGGACCGACCTCCGAGCTCCTCGATTATCTCCTCGTGGAGGGTTCGCCGCCGGTGCGCGGCAAGGACCGCACGATCGGCCTCAGCCTCTCCTTCCTGCCCGACGACAAGGCGGCCGAGCTGCGCCGGCGCATCCTGGCCCATCCCGCCCTTTCGCAGACGGCTTCCCGCCTCGACGAGTTCCCCATCGACGAGGCTGCCCGCTTCGCCTTCGTCCAGGCGGGACAGCGCCTCGGCGAGCTTTCCGCCGCCTCCCCGGGGCAGCCGGGTCTCGACGTGCGCGGCGCGGTGCTGCCCGGGATTCCGGGCAACGATCCCATCGTCAAGCTCTACGAGGGCGTCGAACTTTCGCGGGGCGTCCTGGCCGCGACCGGGGCGGGGCTCTTCATCGCGGCCGAGCGCGAGGGTGCCTGGCGCTTCCGCGTCCTTCCC
>JAEUJG010000040.1 GCA_016794765.1 Spirochaetaceae bacterium
TGGAAGAGCATGGATCTCGACTGGCGGGAGGACGAGGACTACGGTTTCTTCCCCTTCCCCGCCGTCGATCCCGGCACGGAGGACTGCGCGCTCGGGCCCGTCGACGGGGTCGTCATCCCCCGGCTCGCGAAAAATCCGGAAGGGGCCAAGCGCGCGCTCCGCTACCTCGCCGAGGCCGTGCCGCAGGAGGCGATGAGCAGGGGCTCGGGCGCCCTCGCGCCGAGCGCGGCGGTGCCACCCTCCTTCTACACCGGCATTCGGCGACAGGTGAGGGAAGTCGTC
Source organism: Spirochaetaceae bacterium (assembly GCA_016794765.1). Classification (GTDB taxonomy): domain Bacteria; phylum Spirochaetota; class Spirochaetia; order Treponematales; family Rectinemataceae; genus JAEUJG01. The sequence continues at coordinate 283 of JAEUJG010000040.1, forward strand.
GCGGCGGCGCCGCGCTGGGCCTTCAATTACGACCTCGCGGCCCCCCCCGAGGCCTCGGCCATCGGCCTGGACCTCTTCGCCTCCTTCCTCCAATTTCCCGGTCAATACCGCGCCCTGCTCGAGCGAGCCGAGGAGCGGACCAAGGCACTCGCCGGCGCGAGGTCGCCCTAGCGCGATGGCGCCCGCGCGGGGCAAGGTTCCGGTCCGGCTCTCCCGGCTCTCCCCGCCGGACCGGCGCTTCGCCGGCCTTGGAATCGCCGCCAAGGTCCGTCGCCTGGTGTTCGGCGCCCTCGCGCTCTTTCTCGTCAACGACGCGATCCTCCTCGGATTCCTCTCGATTTCGCTCCGCGGCCTATCGCTCATCGACGAGATACGGGGCGTCATCATCGGCATCGACGCCGTCGAGAAGGGAGAGCTCCGCTATCGCCTGACGTCCGATCGCGGCCACGCGGCGGAGAGCTCCACCGGACTTGAAGCCGCGGCGGCGAGGCTCGAGCTCCTGCGGGAACGGATCGGCACCGGCATTCCCGACGGCGAGATCGTCGGGATCTCCGCCAGGCTCGGCGACTACGCCGCGCGCTTCACCGACTACCTCCGCTTCCGCGACCAGGCGAGCGCCCTCGCGAGCGGTCTCGGCAAGAAAGCCGAGGAGGTCGAGGCGGGACTCGCCAACCTCGCCACGCTCGGCCCCGCGGCGCGGGCGGCCTCCCTCGCGGCGCGGCTTTCCTTCCTCGAGGCGCGCCTCCACGCCGCGGATTCTCTCGCGGGCGGCGGCTCCGCGCGCTCCGCGGGGCATCTTGACGAAGCCGCCTCCTTCGCGAGGGCGACCGCGGACGCTCTCCAGCGGTTCGAGCGGGCGGACGCGGCCATCGTGGCGCGCGCGGAGGCTTATCGCGCCCGCAAGGCGGCGGAGGACTATTCCCTCGTCCTCGAACGCCTCTCGGCCGCGATCGAGGCGGAGACCGAAAACGACCGGGAGCTCGCGGCCATCGTCGCCGGAATCGACGCCGCGGGCGCCGCCCTCGCCGAAAGCGCGCGCGGGCGCATTGAAGGACGCTTCGCCCTGGTGCTCGCCTTCGCGGTCGCGGCCTGCGCGGCGCTCGCCCTCGCCGGCTTCGCCGCCGGCCGTTCCTTCGGCGATCGCGTCGCGGCGCCGCTTGTCGCCCTCGCGGACGCGGCGCGACGGGCCGCCGCGGGCGACTACGGCACCGAAATCCTCGCTCCCTTCCTGCCCGCATCCGACAAGGGCGCCGCGGGGCCCGAAGCGCCGCCCCAGGCGCCGGCGGCGAGGGACGAGGTGGGAACCCTGGCGGAGAGCTTCGCGGGGATGCTCGCGGAGATCCACGCCTCTCGCGAGGGCCTCGAGGCTCGCGTCGCCGAGCGGACCGCGGAGCTCGAGCGGCTGACCGCCGTCGCCGAGGAGGCGACGCGGGCCAAGAGCGAATTCCTCGCCACGATGAGCCACGAGATCCGGACCCCGCTCAACGCCGTCATCGGGATGACGGGCCTCCTCCTCGAAACGGAGCTCGACGAGCGCCAAAGGGAATTCGCGGACACGGCGCGCTCGAGCGGCGAGGAGCTCCTGGCCCTCCTGAGCGACATCCTCGATTTCTCGAAGATCGAGGCGGGCAGGCTCGAACTCGAGTCCGCGCCCGTCGACCTCCGCCAATGCGTCGAGGCCACCTTCGAGCTCTTCGCGGCGCGCGCGGCGGCCAAGGGGCTCGAACTCGTCGGCAGCGTGGAGGAAGACGTGCCGGCCCTCGTGGAGGGGGATCGCACGCGCCTGCGCCAGATCCTCGGCAACCTCGTGGGAAACGCGGTCAAGTTCACCGACCGCGGCGAGATCCTCGTGCGGGTGGAGGCCGAAGCGCCGCTTCGGGACGGGAAGCTCCTCGTCGGCTTCTCGGTCGAGGACAGCGGGATCGGCATCCCGCCGGAAAAACTCCATCGCCTCTTCAAGAGCTTCAGCCAGGTCGACGCCTCGACGACGCGGCGCTACGGAGGCACGGGCCTGGGCCTCGCCATCTCAAAGAGCCTCGTCGAGCTGATGGGCGGCCGCATCGGCGTCGAAAGCGAGGGCGTCCCGGGCAAGGGCTCGCGATTCCGCTTCTCCCTGCCCCTGCGGCCCCTCGAATCGCGCCCGCCGGAGTACCTGGCCCGCGAGCAGCCCATCCTCTCGGGGAAACGCGTCCTCGTCGTGGACGACAACGCGACCAACGCGCGGATCCTCTCGCTCCAACTCGAGGCATGGGATATTTCGCCCGCCGCCTACCTCGAGCCGCGGCGCGCGCTGGAGGCGCTGGCGGGGCCCGAACGCTTCGACGCGGCCGTCCTGGACATGCGGATGCCCGGCATCGACGGCCTCGAAACCGCGCGGCGGATCCGGGCGATGCCCGGCCGGGAGGGACTGCCCCTCATCCTCCTATCCTCGATCGGGGCCGCGATAGGCGATTCCGACTTGTTCTCGGGCAGGCTCGTGAAGCCCGCGAAACCCGCGGAGCTCCACGAGGCGCTCCTGGCCGCGATCGCCGGTTCGGAAAGCGGAGGCGCGGGCGCCTCCGGGGAGCGGGGGCGCACTGCCGAGGGGGGGCGCCGCGCCGGGGACCGCCGGGCGGCGGACCGCCGATCCGGCGAGCG
>JAEUJG010000118.1 GCA_016794765.1 Spirochaetaceae bacterium
AACGCGACGTCGATGGTCTTCATGGGCGCCCTCTACCTCCTGGCCCTGGGGCTCTATGTCGGCATGCGCGCCTACCGCCGCAAATCCGGCATCGACGTGGACAAGATCTACGGCGAAATCCCGGTGGAGTGAGCGTGTCCACCGATCCGGCAACCCTCCTCGTCGAAGCCCGCGGCGTCGTCGAGGAGGCCGACCGCGCGGGGCTGCGGCTCAGGCTCCTCGGCGGCGTGGCGATCAAGCTGCGCTGCCCCTCGAGCGCCGCGGCGCCCTTCGCCCGCGTCTCGAGCGACGCCGACTACGCGGCCTCGGGGCCCGCCGCGCCGCTTGAAGCCTTCTTCTCGGCCCGCGGCTTCGTTCCCGATCGGGAATTCAACCTCTACAACGGCCACGAACGGCTTCTCTTCACTTCTCCCTCGGGCGTCAAGACCGACGTTTTCGTCGGCGCCTTCAAGATGTGCCACCAGATACCCTTCGACAACAGGCTCGCCCTCGATCCCTTGAGCCTTCCCCTGGCCGAACTCATCCTCACGAAACTCCAGGTGGTGGAGGCCAACGAAAAGGACCTTTCCGACGCGGCCTGCATCCTCGCCGACCACGAGGTCGGGACGGGCGACGGCGACACGCTGAACGCCGGCCGCGTCGCGGAGCTCTGCGCGGCCGACTGGGGCCTCTGGCGCACGACCTGCCTGGGCCTCGAGAAGCTCCTGGCCTGGACGACCGGCGCCGCGCTCGGCGACGCGGCCCGCGCGCGCGTCGCCGCCGGGGCGGCGGCCCTGGCCGACCGCCTAGCCGCCGAGCCCAAGCCCCTCGCCTGGCGGCTCCGCGCGGCCGTGGGCGACCGCGTCCGCTGGTACGAGATCCCCGAGGAGGCGGAGCGTTGAGCGATCCCGCCGCGCGGCCCGCCGACGGCGGGCGCGGCGAGCAGCGTCCGCCCTTGAACGGGGCGCTCCGCCTGGCTCCCGACATCGTCGGCGAGATCAAGCGCTTCATCGACAACCGCCGGATCGAGGCGGCCATCCCGCCGAGCATCCGCCGGCGCGGCGTGCCCTTCGGCGGCTACGAACGCATCGGCGGCCTGACCAACCGCAACTACAAGGTCTATCTCGGCGACGAGGCCCTGGTCCTCAGGCTGCCGGGCCGGGGCACGGGCCGCTTCATCGACCGCTCCTCCGAGCGCGCCAACCAGGAAGCCGCCGCGCGCGCCGGCTTCACGCCGCAGTCCCTCTTCTTCGACGGTCGCACCGGCGTCAAGATCTCGCGCTACCTCGACGACGCCCGCGCCCTCGACGCGGAGGAAGCGCGGAAGCCGGACCGCACGCGCGAGGTGGCGCGCCTCCTGTCGCGCTTCCACGAGAGCGACATCCGCTTTGTCAAGGACTTCAACGTCTTCCGGATGTCGCGCATCTACGAGCGGGTCGCCCGCGCCCGCTTCGCCCGGTTCTACGACGGCTACCAGGAGGCCCGGGGACGGGTCTACGCGCTGGAGCGTCCCTTGGAGAGCCTGGGGGCGAAGCGCGTCGCCTGCCACAACGACCTCGTGCCCGAGAACATCCTGGCCACGGGCGAGGGCCTCACGCTCATCGACTGGGAGTACTCCGGGATGAACGATCCGGCTTGGGACCTCGCCTCCTTCCTCCTCGAGTCCGATTTCGGGCCCGAGGAGGAGACGCTCTTCCTAATCACCTACCAGGGAGGTCCCGTCCGCGAACGGCTCCGCGTCCGCGTGGAGGCCTTCAAGCTCCTCCAGGACTACCTCTGGTCGCTCTGGTCCCTCCTCCAGGAGACCGCGAACCGCGACCCTTCGCGGGCCCGCTACTACCGCGAATACGGGGAGTTCCGCTACGCCCGCGGCCTTTCCCGTCTCGCCTCCGTCGAGGCCCGCCTCGGCCTTTCCCGCCGCGGGCGGGAAAAACCCTAGCCGCCGACGGCGCCGATCCTTTTTCAGCAGGAGCATCCGATGAACGCGATCATACTCGCCGCGGGGATGGGCACGCGCCTCAAGCCCCTGACCGACGACCGCCCCAAGGCCCTCGTGGAGACGGCGGGAGAGTCCTTCTTCAGCCGCCAGCTCCGGCTCCTCGAAGCCGCCGGAATCCGCGAAGTCACCGTCGTGACCGGCTATCGCGCCGAGGCCTTCCATCCCTATCGCGGCCGGCCGGGGCTCCGCTTCGTCCACAACGAGCGCTTCCACGACCGCAACAACCTCTTTTCCATGCTCCTCGTCCGCGACCGTTTCGGCGCCGATCCCGAGGGCACCCTCGTCGTGGAGGGCGACGTCTGGCTCGGCGAGCGCGTGCTCCCCACGGCGCCGCCGGCCACGTCCTGCTGGTTCGTCGGCCACCGGGACGATATGCGCAACGAGTGGGTCGTCCGCTGCGACGAGACCGACCGAGTGCGGCGCATCGATGTCGCGAGCGGCGAGGGCTGGATCCTCTCGGGCATCTCCTACTGGGCCCCGGCCGACGCGGAGCTCCTGTCCCGCCTCATCGCGGAGACGGCCGCCAAGGCCGGCAGCGAGCAACTGTTCTGGGACGACGTGCCGCGCGCGAACCTCGACAAGCTGGAGGTCAGGGCGCGACGGATCGGCGGCGGCGACTGGGCCGAGATCGACACCCTCGAGGACCGCGCCGCCCTGGAGTCCGCCATCGCGGCCTCGATGAATGGAATTTCACGCTCCTAGAAGCCCTGGAACGCATTTAAACCCTTGCTAGCCTCGGAGGGACGCGCTATTATTGAGCAAAACCTCCCCAAGGAGTGGATATGCCCGCAGCAGCGACCCCCAAGGCTCTCACGAAGGCCCAGATCATCGCCCAGCTCGCCGAGAAGAACGAGCTCACCAAGAAGCAGATCGCCGCCGTGCTTGAGTCCTTCGCCGATCTCGCCTACAAGGAGACGAAGAAGAACAAGAAGTTCACGCTCCCCGGCATCGGCATCCTCAAGCTCAACAAGCGCAAGGCGCGCATGGGCCGCAACCCCGCGACCGGCGAGGCGATCAAGATCCCCGCGAAGACCGCGGTCAAGATGACCGTCTCCAAGGCCTGCAAGGAAGCCATCCTCGGGGCCCAGAAGTAATCGTCCCCCAGAGTCCGGCGCCGGCCGGCGGAGACCCTCCGCCGGCCCACGCGCCGAACCCGGCCTTTGCCGCGGTCCATCGCCCAGCGTGACCGCGCGAGGTCTTCCCCGATGAAAAAAGCCAGGGGCCGCCGCGCGGCCGGAACCTCGATCTTCTCCCCCACCCTTTCCCTGTTCCTCTTCGCCATGATCCTGGCCAACTTGGGCGGGATGATGTTCTTCTCTTTTTTCGCCATCTACCTCCGGAGCTTCGGCCTGCCGATCGAGACGATCGGCGTCTTTTTCACCCTTTCGGCGATCTTTCCCCTGATCTTCCAGATCGCCGGCGGCTGGATCTCCGACCGGCTCGGGAGGCTCAAGAGCATCGCCATCGGCTCGGCGGCGGGAGCGGTCTCCTGGATCGGCACCCTCGTCGCGCCGGCCACCTCCGCGCCGATCGTCTGGTTCCTCGCGGCCAACGCCCTCGGTTCCGTCACGGGCGCCTTGGTCGCGCCGTCCTTCGACGCCTTCGTCGCCGAGCAATCGGACGAGAAAAACCGCGCGCGGGTTTTCGCCGTCGTGCAATCCGTCTTCCTCGTCGTGGGCATCGCGGGACCGCCCCTCGGGGGACTCGTCGCCGAAAAGCTGTCCTACGGCGCGCTCGCCTGGATCGCCGCTGTCCTGTACTGGAGCGCCACGATAATCCGGATCGCGATGGCGCGGAAGGTCGCCGCCTCCGAACGGGCGGCCGCGGCGGCGAAGTCGGAGGCCGCCGTAACGGTCGCGGCGGGCGGCGGGGACTCCACCGGGGCGGCGGGCGGCGGCGCGGAGCCGGCGCGGGCCGAGGGTTTCCGCAAAAGCCTGAAGGCGATCGTGGGTCTCGTGTTGGCCGGAGGACTCTTTGCCTGGCTCCTCGTCGTGGACGGCGCCCTCGATTTTTCCGGCAGGCTCACGGGCGAGATCCTGCCGCTCTTCCTCAAGGAAGCGGGAGGCCTGCCCGAATCGCGGATCGGCGTCCTGCAATCCCTTTCGGCCCTCGTCATGGCCCTCTGCCTGGTCGGCTTCGGCGCCTACGCGGACAAGCGCGGCGAGCGCCAACCGATAGCCCTCGGTTGCGCCCTCATGGCGGCGGGATCCTGCCTGCTCTGGCTCGGCCAGGGCTTTGTCGCCTACGCCGCGGCCTTTGCCCTGTGGGGCGTCGCCGGAGCGGCCTTCCAGCCGGCCATGCAGTCACTCGCGAGCAAGGCGGTTCCGGAGCATCTGCGCGGCCTGGCCTTTGGCTTCCTCGGCACCTCGCTCGGCGTCTTTTCCTTCTTCGCCCCCGCCCTCGGCGGCTACCTCTGGAAGCGCTTTTTCCCGGCCTTTCCCTTCCTGGTCGCCGGCTTCCTGACCTTGGCCGCCCTGCCCCTCGTGCTCGGCAAGCTAATCGCGCCCGCGGCGCCCGCCGCGCCCGCCGCCAATGATACCGCAACCGAGGCCTCGGCGGCCGGTGCGACCCCGGCAGCCGAGGCGCGAGCTGAAGCGGCGGCCGAATCCGCCCGGCGCTGATCCCGACCGCTTGTCCGAGGCGGCGCCAAGAGGCTAGGATCGGCGGCGTGAAGAACGCTGAAACGACCGTCGCCAAGCTTGTCGAGGTTGCCCTGCGGCGCTATGCCATGATCGAGGAAGGCGACCGCATCCTCATCGGCGCTTCGGGAGGCAAGGATTCCACGTCCCTGGCCTACGACCTCGCGCTGAAGCGCCGCTGGTGGCCCGCGAGCTTCGAGATCCAGGCCCTCCGCGTCGAGACCGACGTGGGCGAGCCCCAGGACCTGTCGGCCCTCGAGGGCCTCTTCGCCTCATGGGGAGTGCCCTACGACAAGGTCTACGTGCCCGTGCGGGGGCGACTCAAGGGAGGCGAGCGGATGAACTGCTACTGGTGCTCCACCCAACGGCGCACCGAACTCATCCGCTACGCGATGGCGAAGGGCTTCAACAAGATCGCCCTGGGGCACCACCTGGACGACATCGTGGAAACCCTCCTCATGAACATGCTCCACAAGGCGGAGATCTCCACCATGCCGCCCGTCGTGCGCTACGAAAAATACCCCCTGGCCGTGATCCGCCCCCTCGCGCTCTGCGAGGAGCGGCAGGTCATCGCCTTCGCCGAGGAAAAGGGCTTCAGGAGCGTCAACTGCACCTGCGGCTTCGACGGCGCCTCGCGCCGCAAGGAGGTCCGGCGCAAGATCGCCGGGCTGACCGGCGGCTCGAGCGAACAGAAGCGGAACCTTTACGCTTCGATGTCCAAGGTGAACACCGAGTACCTGGCCTAGGCCGTCACGGCGGACGCGATGGCCGATCGAAGCCCTTCTCCGGCCCTCAGCGGTCCTCGCGCACGAGGGGGCGCAGGAGGGGGTCGAGCCCGTTCGCCTTGATCTCGTAGAGCTCGGCGAGCAGCCTGCCTATCTCGCCCTCGGGCCAACCCTTGTTCGCGAACCAGACGACGTAGGCCTCCGGCAGGTCGATGAGGAGCCGGCCCGAATACTTGCCGAAGGGCATCCGCGCGTTGGCGAGCTTGAGCAGGGCCTCGTGTCCGACGTTCACGAGCGG
>JAEUJG010000143.1 GCA_016794765.1 Spirochaetaceae bacterium
TGGACGGCGCGTCCATGTTCTCCGACGAGCTGGCCGAGGCCTTCCTGGAAGGTACCGAGACGCCCGAGATGATCAAGGCCGCCATCCGCAAGGGCACCATCGCCGAGCAGCTCGTGCCCGTGTTCGTGGGCTCCGCTTACAAGAACAAGGGCGTCCAGCTCCTCCTCGACGGCGTCCAGCGCTATCTTCCCGATCCCACCGAGGTCAAGAACATCGCCCTCGACCTCGACAAAAACGAGGCCGAGGTCGTGCTCCAGGCCGTGGAGACCATGCCGACCGTCGCCCTCGGCTTCAAGCTCGAGGACGGCCAGTACGGCCAGCTCACCTACGTGCGCATCTACCAGGGCTCCCTCAAGAAGGGCGACGAGCTCGTCAACACCCGCGCCCGCAAGCGCTTCAAGGTCGGCCGCCTCGTCCGCATGCACGCCAACAACATGGAAGACATCACCGAAGGCTCCTGCGGCGACATCGTCGCGCTCTTCGGCATCGAGTGCGCCTCCGGCGACACCTTCTGCTCGCCCTCCCTCAACTACGCGATGACCTCGATGTTCGTCCCCGAGCCGGTCATCTCCCTGGCCATCGCGCCGAAGGACAAGAAGTCCTCCGACCAGATGGGCAAGGCGCTCAACCGCTTCACCAAGGAAGACCCGACCTTCCAGACCTTCGTCGACCCCGAGTCCAACCAGACCATCATCAAGGGCATGGGCGAGCTCCACCTCGACGTCTACATCGAGCGCATGAAGCGCGAGTACAAGTGCGAGGTCGAGACCGGCATGCCGCAGGTCGCCTACCGCGAGGCCATCACCCAGCGCGCCGACTTCAACTACACCCACAAGAAGCAGACGGGCGGCTCCGGCCAGTACGGCCGCGTCGCGGGCTACATGGAGCCCTGCGAGACCGCCAACTTCGAGTTCGTCGACATGATCAAGGGCGGCGCGATCCCGAACGAGTTCATCCCGAGTTGCGAGAAGGGCTTCAAGGCCGCGCTCGACAAGGGCAGCCTCATCGGCTTCCCCATCGTCAACACCCGCTGCGTCATCAACGACGGCGCGAGCCACGCGGTCGACTCCTCGGACATCGCCTTCCAGCTCGCCGCCATCGGCGCCTTCCGCGAGGCCTACGAAAAGGCCAAGCCCGTCATCCTCGAGCCCATCATGAAGGTCGAGGTCGAGGGCCCGACCGAGTTCCAGGGCAACATCTTCGGCTCCATCAACCAGCGCCGCGGCCTCATCACCTCCTCCAGCGAGGACGGCAACTTCTGCAAGGTCGAGGCCGAGGTTCCCCTCTCCGAGATGTTCGGCTACTCCACCGTCATCCGCTCCCTCTCCCAGGGCAAGGCGGAGTTCACGATGGAGTTCCAGAAGTACGGCAAGGTTCCGACCAACGTCGCCGAGACCCTCCGCAAGGAGTACCTCGAGAAGCGCAAGGCCGAGCAGGGCAAGTAGGCCCCGCCACCGAGGGCGGCCAGGCGCCGCCCTTCGGAAGCCTTCCGCGGCGAGCCCGCGCGAATCCCGCTCCGCAAAGGGCGGGATTCGCCTTTTTTATGGCTTTTTTCCGCGCGCGTTTCGCTTTGCGCCGCGGCGGGAAAGGCGTATAATGAAAGCGATGGGGAGCGGCCGATCGCCGCTACCCCGTCCGCGAGATCTCTTTCTTGAAGGAGTGCCCATGCTGAAAGAGGAGCTTATCACGAAGAGTCCGGTCCGCATCCTCGAGAAATCCATCGAGGGCGGACTTATGGCGGGCAACATCGGCGTCATCGCGAGCCGCAAGGGCATCGGCAAGACGAGCGTCCTCGTCCAGCTGGCCCTCGACAAGCTTCTCCAAGGCGAGAAGGTCATCCACGTCTCCTTCACGGCCCACACGAGCTACGTCATCTCCTGGTACGAGAACATCTTCACCGAACTCGCCAAGCGCCGCGGCCTCGAGAAGATCGACGAGGTCCGCGACGATCTCGTCAAGAACCGCGTCATCATGAACTTCGCGCAGGAGGGCGTCTCCATCGACCAGATCCTCCGCTCCCTCAAGGCGATGGTCGTCGACGGCGGCTTCAAGGCCAAGACCCTCATCATCGACGGCTTCGATTTCACCCTGGCCAACCGCGCCGAGCTCGCCAAGGTCAAGGACTTCGCCAAGGAGATGGGCCTCGAGGTCTGGTACTCCTGCACCCTGATCGGCGAAGAGCCCCTGGTCGACAAGAACAACATCCCCGTCATCCTCCGCGAGTATCTCGACGCGATCGGCGTCCTCATCCTCCTCGAGCCCAAGGCTGAATACATCCACTTCACCGTGGTCAAGGATCACGAGCGGATGAATCCCCAGGACCTGAAGCTCAAGCTGGACGCCAAGACCCTCCTCATCGCCGAGACCTGACGCCGGCGCGGCCGGAACGGCCGCGTTCGAGCGCATGACGAGCCGCCCCGAAAGGGGCGGCTTTTTCATGCCCGCGGCTCTCGCGCGGCTCTCCCGCGCCCCCTTGCGAGGGCGGCGGGAGGACGCCACTAGTGCATATTTATGCATTTATGCATGTTTTTATGCATTTTGTGTGGTTTTATATGCATTATGCCCTTGACCTCCGCCCCTGTTATGCATTTTTATGCAAGAACATCAATTTCGGAGGTTT
>JAEUJG010000144.1 GCA_016794765.1 Spirochaetaceae bacterium
CCGCCGGGGCCTGGACCCGGGCCGTCGCCGCCGGCTCGGACTTCCGCGTTACCCTGGTGGCGCGGGACGGCAGGGTCGTCGCGGACTCGGGAGCCGACGCCTCCCTGATGGACAACCACGCCGCGCGGCCCGAAATCGCCGCCGCCCTGGGCGGGAACCTCGGCGTCGCCAGCCGTCGATCCAGCACGGTCGGCATGGAGCTCTTCTACCTGGCCGCCCCGGTCGAACGGGCCGAGGGACGCGTCGGCGCCCTCCGCCTCGCCCTGGACCTGCCAACGCTCGAGGCACGCCTGGCGCCGGCCCGCGCCCTCCTCGCCGCGGCCGCCCTCCTCGTCGGCCTGGCCGCCGTCGCGGCGGCGGCCCTCTGGAGCCGGCGCATCGCCCGGCCCATCGCCCGCCTGGCCGACGCGGCGCGGGCCCTGGCCACCGAACCGCGCGGCCCCGAGTCGGGAAGCCGCAAGGCCGGGGAAACCCGACGCTTCCGCCTCGGCGAAGGGCCGGAGGAGCTGCGCGTCCTCGGCGCCGCCGTGGAAACGATGGCCGAGGAGCTGGCCTCGCGGGCCCGGGAGGCGGAGGCCGAGGGCCGCGAGCGCAGCGCCATCCTGGACGGCATGGCGGAGGCCCTCCTCGCCTTCGACGGCGACCGCAGGCTCAGGCTGGCCAATCCGGCGGCCCGCGCCCTCTTCGGCCTCGCGCCCGCCGGACCGATGCCGAGGCTCGGCATCCTCGAGGCAACCCGCTCCACGGAGCTCGCCGCCCTCGTCGAGCGAGCGACCTCGGGAAGCGGCCGGCTCGAGACCGAACTGGCGCTCTACGGCGCCGAGGGCGAGCGCTGGTTCCAGGCGGTCGCGACGCCCCTCGCGGCCTCCGGCCCGCTTTCCGCCGGGGAGCCCCTTTCCTCCGCCGGACCCCTTCCCGCGGAAACGGGAAGCGCTCCCGCGGGCGCCGTCATCGTCCTCAACGACATCACGCGCCTTCGCCGCCTGGAGCGCGTCAGGCAGGACTTCGTGGCCAACGTGTCCCACGAGCTCCGCACCCCCGTCCAGCTCGTGAAAGGCTTCGCGGAAAGCCTACGCGGCGGCGCCCTGGCCGAGCCTGGGCGCGCGGACCGTTTCCTGGCCATCATCGAGCGGAACGCGGGCCGGATGGAGAGCCTGATCGACGACCTCCTCTCCCTGGCGCGCCTCGAGCAGGAAGGCGCGCGCCTCCAATGCGCGGAGGAACGCGTCGCGGAGCTCCTGGAAGCCGCACGGGAGGCGATCGCCCCCCGCGCGGCGCAAAAAGGCATCGAGCTTGGCCTGGATTGTCCGCCGGAGCTCGCCGCCCGCGTGAACGGCGGTCTGGTCGAACAGGCCGTTGTCAACCTCCTCGACAACGCGGTGAAATACTCGCCGCCGGGACGTCCCGTCACGATCACGGCGCGCGCCGAGTCGGCCCACTCCGGCGCCGCCGGCGACGAGCTCGTCATCGAGGTGCGCGACCGCGGCGTGGGCATCCCCGCCAAGGACCTGCCCCGGGTCTTCGAGCGCTTCTACCGCGTCGACAAGGCGCGCTCGCGGGAGCAGGGAGGCACGGGGCTCGGACTCGCCATCGTGCGCCACATCGCCCGCGCCCACGGCGGGCGCGCGCTCGTGGAAAGCTACGAGGGCGAAGGCACCCTCTTTACCCTGCGCCTGCCCCTCGCCGGACCAGTCCTTCCGGACTAGGGCGGAATCGGTATCGCGACCCCGTTGCCCGCCCCGTCGATCCACAGGGCGAGCTCGGCCGCGGGCCCGAGAAATCGGTACAGTCCTTCGGGCAGTTCCGTCGCGTAGCCGCCCTCGGCGGCAGGCCCTTGGGCCGGGGGCTCGCCCGGCGCGAGGAGCCGGGGCATCGGCGCGAGGGGGCTTTCGGGAGCCCAGGGCCCCGGACCCGGCAATGAAACCAAAAAGCCGCTTCCCGGCTTGAGCGCGTCGGAACGGAAGCGGCCGGTCGCGAGCCTGCCCGCCGCCTCCCGCGGTTCAAGCCGCCAGGGATCTCCCCCATAATCGGCGGCGACCCGCTCCAGCCGATCGAGGTCGAAGGCGGCGCCGTCCAGGCCCTTCGCCTCGAGCTCCGCGAAAACGGCGGCGGCCCAGCCGCCGAGCCAGGTCGCTTCGAGTTCCCTCGGACCGGCTACCGGGCTTGATACCGCGGCGCCCGGGTCGGCGGCGCCGGGGATTCCGGAGCCGGCGGCAGGATAGCGCAGGCCGGCGGGCCGGCCCGGCCGACCCGCGCTCCGGGGATAGGCGAGGATCGCCTGGGGAAGGCCGCGGGCGACCTCGATCCCGAGGCGCTCCCCGAAAGGGGCGCGGGCTTCGCGGCGAAGGCCGGAGGCATCCCTCCAGCGGACGATCAGGTCGAGCCCCGGCAGGCCGGCCCAAGCCGCGGGCGGAGGCGGCAGGCGGAGGGTGAGGCGCTCGCGGGACGCCGAGCCGAAGGGCAAGGAGCAGGCCGCCCAGAGCGGCAAGCAGAGCGCCAGCCAGAGCGGCGACCGCCTTGGCGGAGCGGGAACGCGCGGCCCCGGCAGGGCCAAGGCCGGCCCGGCCCGGCGGGATCCGGGAAGCTCGGCGCCTCGCGGCCCGCCGCGACGGGGAAAAAGCGGCAAACGAGGGGGAATCGCCATGGAAGGGCCACGCCCGCGCCGGGCGCCGGCGCTTCAAACCTTGTCCTCGTATTGCCTTCCGGCGCTTTTTGGACCATACTCTTTCTACTATGGCCACAATGGATGAGACCCAAATCTTCGTGAAGAGCCTCGAAGAGCGGCTCGACGCGAAAAAAGATAGCCTCGACCGCGACACGCTCCGCAAGCTCAAGGACCACTTCAAGCTGTTCCAGACCGCCTTCCAGGGGCTTCACGGCGTCCTCTACAAGAAGGGCATCGTCCACGAGGATCCCTACAAGTACGAACTCAAGATCTCCGACGTGACGACGCCGCCGGAAAGCCCCTTCGCCGAATCCGACAAGATCGACCAGATGAGCCTCCGGCTCTCGCAGTTCGAGTCCTACCTCGAGTTCCTGAACAGCTACTACCAGTTCGACGTCGACTTCCTCGGGATGGGGCGGATCAAGCGGCTCCTCGGCCTCGTCAAGTACTTCAACTTCACCCAGCTGAGCGACACCTCGAACCAGCTCAACACCCGTTGCCTCGCGGAGCTGATCAACATGGTGAAGCGCGGCACCGACCAGCTGTCCTCCGGCATCATCGGCGAGGGCGTCTCCCAGCTCGACAAGGCCAGCCGGGACATCCTCGCGATCCTCAAGGACCTCGCGTCCTACCACCGCGAGCGCTACAAGCTCGAGCTCAGGCAACTGGTCATGCCGAGCCTCTCCTTCGAGGCCACCGCCGTGATCACGCACCGCGAGGACGCGATCCGCCAGATCAAGAAAAAATTCGCCGAGGTCGCCGGCGAAAGGCCCTTCTACCCCGAGCTCGCGGAGGAGATCCTCATGGAGGACTACTCATCGGACGGGCCGAGCCTCCGCGACGATCTCCTCAAGCGCTTCGAACTCAAGACGGAGAAAAAGGTCGAGAAGGCCCAGGAAAAATCCTTCAGGGGCGTCATCCTGGACGGCATCCGCCTGCTCGCGGGCATCAACTATCCCTTGGAAGACGCGATCCAGAAGCTCGTGGAGAGTTCCGCCGTGATCGAGGCGCGGAACCAGGGCTTCATGGCCAAGCTCAAGTCGGCCATCCGCAAGATCTTCTCCCCGGAAAACAAGGGGCTTTCCTACGAGATCGAGATCCTGGACCCGGTGACCGGCGAGCGGACGAAGGAGACCATCGACTTCGGCGCCTTCACCGACGAGGGACTCAGGAAGGCCAAGATGCTCGCCGGCCTCCTCCAGAAAACCGGCCCCTCCTGGAAGCGGCTCGAATCGGCGCCGGAGGACCATGTCTTCAAGTATCTCGAGAAAAACATGGAGGAGCTCCAACGCGCGGTCAAGCGCCTCGGCGCCCTCGACGAGTACTTCAAGGGAGCGGCCGCCGAGGAGGACAAGCCCCGGCTCCGCGGCCTCAAGGCCGAGATCACGACCATCAAGGGCGCCCTCATGAAGGCGAACCAGAAAAAGCACGAATACGTCGCATCCCGGGAAGAGCAGGAGCAGATGCGCCGGCTCGGCATCCGGGCGGAATAGCGTCGGAAGGCGGATCGGCCCGAAAAACGTCCGCGGCCGCGATACCTTGGACGGCGGCACCGACCAACGAGAAGGAGCAGCAATGTCATCGAGAGCCTTCGCCCTCGCCGCAACCTTGAGCCTGGCCCTCGCCGCGCTCTCCCCCGCCGCGGCCGCGCAGCCGACCTCCGCCGCTGGCACGGAACTCGTCGTGGCCTTCAACGACCTCGAGCCGGAATTCGATCCCCAGCACTCCATCTATTCGGCCGAGGCCCAGATCTTCACCGGCATCTACGAGGGGCTGTTTTCCTACGACCCCGCCTCCCTCGATCCCGTCAAGGCCGCCTGCCGCTCCTTCAGCCGCTCCAAGGACGGCCTGACCTACACCTTCTACCTACGCGAGGAGGCGCGCTGGTCCGACGGCTCGCCCCTCCTCGCCGGCGACTTCGCGGCGGCATGGCTTCGCGCCCTCGACCCCGCGGCCCGCGCCGACTACGCGGCCTTCTTCGACGTCATAGCCGGCGCCAAGGACTACAGGCTCGGCAAGGCGAAGGATCCTTCCGGCGTCGGCGTCTCGGTCGTCGGCGACAAGGTCCTCCAGGTCAAGCTCGCCGCGCCGGCCGCCTATTTCACCCGCCTGCTCTGCCACCATTCCTTTTCGCCCGTGCATCCCTCCATGCTGAAACGGCGGGACTGGAAGGCGACGCCGGCCCTTCCCGTCAACGGACCCTACAAGGTCGCGAGCCAAGCCAAGGGCGAGATCCTCCTCGAGCGCAATCCGCACTACTGGGACGCCAAGGCCGTCCGCATCGACCGGGTCAGGCTCGTCCTCTCCGACGACGACGCCGACGTCACGCGGCGCTACGACAACGGCGAGATCCAGTGGCTCGCCGGTCCCATGGACCTCGACGCCCTCCTCGACCGCGGCTCCATCCAGGTCGCGCCGATGTTCGGCACCCACTACTGGTTCTTCGACTGCGGCAAGGCCCCCTGGCAAAACGCCGACCTCCGCCGGGCCCTGGCCCTCCTCCTCCCTTGGAAGGAGCTCCGCTCCAAGGAAAACTACGTCATCCCCGCCAAGACCCTGGTCCTCCCCTTCGAGGGCTACGACAAGGTCGAAGGCATCGCGGCCCTCGACGAGGAGGCCGCGCGGCAACTGCTCGCGAAGGCGGGCCACCCCGACGGCAAGGGTCTTCCCTCCCTCACCCTCCTCGTTCCCTCCGAGGGGGAGGACGCCCAGCGCGTCGCCGCCGCCATGAAGGCCGCCTGGGAGCGCCTGCCCGGTCTCGCCGTCGAGATCAAGAAGGTACCCTCCGCGAACTACTTCAGCGTCGTCCGCTCCGGCCCCGACAAGGGCGGCTTCGACCTCGCCATCACGACCTGGATCGGGGACTTCGCCGATCCCCTCGCCTTCCTCGGCATGTGGACGAGCGACTCGAACCTGAACGACGCCCGCCACGCCGACCCCGAATACGACCGGCTTGTCGCCGAATCCGCGGGGAAGGACGGCGACGAGCGCCTCGCGGCCCTGGCCAAGGCCGAGGCGCGGCTCCTGGCCGGCGCGGCCGTCCTTCCCATGTACCACAGCATAGCCGTCAACGTCGTCGACGCCGAATTCCTCGAGGGCTGGTTCTCCAACGCCCTCGACATCCACCCCTTCAAGTACCTCGGCTTCGGCGAGCGGCGGGTCAGGCCCAACGTCGCGTCGGCGGACCCGACGCCGGAGGCCGCGGCCCCGCTTTGATTCGATCGCCCATCGCGCCTTTTCCAAGGCGCCGCGCGAGGCGCGCCCCTGGCGGCGGCCGACGGCGGCGGCCTTTTTCGGCCTTGCCAAGGAGCGTCACATGCGAAAAGCCTTTTCCTCCCTGCTCTACGTCTTCATCGGCCTCCCCCTCGCCATCTCGGCCCTCTTCTGCCTGTCGCTGAAGCCCTGGGTCCTCGAGCGGGACACCTACAAGCGCATCGTCACCGACGAGCGCCTCTACGCCGCCCTGCGCGCCCCCGAGGCCGCGCGGAGCGCCGATGCCCGCCTCGAGATCGAAGGCGCCGTCTTCGACGGTCCCGCCCTCGCCGCGGCCCTCCAGCCGCGACTTCCCGAGGCCGAAATCAAGGCCCTCGGCACGAGCGCCGTCGACCAGGTCTT
>JAEUJG010000197.1 GCA_016794765.1 Spirochaetaceae bacterium
GGCCGTCGTCTCGGGCCGCCTCCTCCACGAGGCGGAACTGAGCGCCGAGCTGCCCGCCGTGGGCGACTGGGTAGTCCTCCGCGACGCCGGCCGCGAACCCGCCGTCTCCGGCGCGGGCGGAAAGGCCCGGGAAACCTTCGCCCTGAGCGCGGTGCTGCCGCGCAAGAGCACCTTCGCGCGGCGCGCTCCCGCCGACCGCGACGGCCGGATCGCGGCGCAGGTCCTCGCGGCCAACGTCGACACGGCCTTCATCGTCGCGGCGGCGGGCAGGGACTGGAATCCGCGCCGCGTCGAACGCTACGCCACCCTCGCCTACGAGGCGGGCGTGGAGCCGGTCCTCGTCGTCACGAAGGCCGACCTGGCCGAGGACGCCGAGGCCCTCCGGGCGGAGGCCGCCGGCCTATGCCCCGGCATGCGCTCCGCACTTGTATGCGCCCCCGAGGGCCGCGGGCTCGAGCGGCTCAAGACATGGATCGAGCCCGGGAGGACCATCGTCCTCCTCGGCTCCTCGGGGGCGGGCAAGTCCACCCTCCTCAACGCCCTGGCGGGCAGGACGCTCGCCGGCACGGGCGCCGTCCGCGCGGACGACGAGCGGGGCAGGCACACGACCACGCACCGCGCGCTCTTCAGGCTGGATTCGGGCGCCCTCGTCATCGACACGCCCGGCCTCCGCGAGGTCGGGCTCTACGGCGGCGAAGAGGCCCTCGGCGAAACCTTCGCCGACATCGAGGCCCTGACGGCGGACTGCCGCTTCCGCGATTGCGCCCACGGCGCGGAACCCGGCTGCGCCGTCAGGGCGGCCCTCGAGGCGGGCACGCTGGACGGGGAACGCTACAAGAGCTACCTGAAGCTGGGGCGGGAACTCGCTCACCAGGCCGCGGCCGATTCGCCCGCGGCGGCGCGCGCGCGCGACGAGCGCTGGAAGGCGATCCACAAGTCGATGCGCGGCTTCAACAAGGAACGACGCTCGGGCGGCGGACGCTAGCCCCGACCCATCGCCGGCCGCGCGCCGAGGCAGGTCGTTCCCGTCCGCCCCTTGAGGCGCGCGGCCGCCGGCAACATCCGCTTAAGGGTCTTGTTCCGCGGCGGGCGCCTTGGCGGGCGCCCGGAAGCGCACCTCGAAGCGCGCGCCCGGCGGGCCGGAAACCAGGAGCTCGCCCTTGAGCTGGTCGACGAGGGAGGAGACGAGGGAAAGGCCGAGGCTCCGCTGGGCGTGGATGTCGAAATTGGGCGGCAGCCCCGCTCCCTCGTCGGAGACCTCGAGCCGGACCGCGTCCAGCTTGGCCTCGTAGGCGAGCCGCACGGGTCCGCCGCCGGCGGGATAGGCGTACTTGAGCGCGTTGGTGACGAGCTCCACGGCGATGAGGCCGCAGGGCACCGCGAGCTCGGTCGGCAACTCCCCGTCGCCGAGGGCGAGCTCGAGCTTGATGCCCCGGGCCGAGGGATCGAAGCTGTCCCAGAGCACGCCGACGAGATTCTCGAGGTAGTTCCGCATCCCGATCGAGGCGATCGACTCCGAGCGGTACAGCTGCTCGTGGATCAGGGCCATCGCCTGCACGCGGTTCTGGCAATCGAGGAAGAGGGCGCCCACCGACTCGTCCTCGATCGAGAGGGCCTGCAGCCGGAGGATGCTCGACACCACCTGGAGATTGTTCTTGACGCGGTGGTGGATCTCCTTGAGGAGGATTTCCTTCTCGGCCAGGGAGCCGCGGAGCTTTTCCTCGGCGCGCAGCATCGAGGCCTCGCGCTCGTTGACCCTTTCCTCCATGGCGCCGAAGGCGGCGACCACGCGGTCCAGCTCCAGGAAGGGGCCGTCGCCGCCCGGCCCGGGGGAGAGGGGCGCCTCGGCCACGCGCTCCGCCGCGGCCAGGAGCTTGGCGAAGGCGCCCCGCAGGATCCGCGCGCCGCGGACGGCGAAGAAGACGCCGAAGGCGAGGGAGAGCAGGAACACCGGGGAGAAGAAAAGGAGGAAGCGCCGGGCGGCCGCGCGGACGGCGTCCTCGGGCTGGAGCACGGCGACATACCAGCCCGAGCCCCCGATGCGGGCGAAGCGCGCGAGATAGCGGGCGCCCTCGAACTTGAAAGGGGCGGCCCGCGGAGCGTCCAGGAGCGGCTGGACCGCGCCGAGATCGAGCGATATGCGCTCGAGCGCCTTGCGGTAGTTGGAATGGGCGATGACCACGCCGTAGGCGTCGATGATCATGCCGAAGGCGTCGCGCGGAAGCCCGGCGCCGGAGAGGGCCCGGGACAGCTCCTCCAGCGAGAGGAAACCGACGATCCGCTCGGCGCCGAGGGGGATGGAGATCGTGACCGAGGGATTGCCGGAGTAGACGGAGACGAAGCCCTGCGACCAGGCCACGCGGCGGGAAAAGCGCGCCTCGGAGAAATACTCCTGGCCGCTCATGTCCATGCCGAGGAAACGCTCGTCGTAGGGGCTGATCTCGAGAATGCGGCCCGCGGCGTCGAGGCGCTGGAGCATGTCGAATTCGGGGAAGAAGGGCAGGAAGCTCCGCAGCGCGGACTTGCCCTCGGCGGCGGTCGCGAGGCTCGCGGCGTAGCGGAGGGACGCGGAGGCCGAGGCGAGGAAGGACTCGACTCGGCCGGAAAGCGAGCCCATGAACACGTCGCTCAACGCGTCGCCGCCCTCGCGGGCGAGGGCGCCGATGGCCAGGGCGGCGCCCGCGCCGAGCATGAGCGAGGGTACCGCGGCCGTGACGGCGAGGACG
>JAEUJG010000202.1 GCA_016794765.1 Spirochaetaceae bacterium
CCGAATACCGGGGCTACGTGGCCTCGGGCTTTACGACCGGCTACCTCGGCACTTCCGCGGGCACCTACTCGCTTCAAGCGCTCAACGCGTCCGGCCAATGGGTGACGATCAGCTCGGGAGCCTTGACGGTCCAGGCCGGGCGCGTCTACACGATCGCGGGCACGGGCTCCGGCGGCTACTACTACTGGACCCTCGTCCAGGATTCCTGAGCTCCCGCCCCGCCCCTCACCAGCCCCAGAGCCCCTTCTTGCCGTATCGCGCCGCGAGCTCGGCGTTCCGGAACTCGTCGATGAAAAAGAAGGGGTACTTTACGTAGGCGTAGCCGTAGCCGCCCGCGATGAGCTCGAGGTCGAAGCAGCTCCCGTCCTCCAGGAAAACGTAGGCGAGGAGGCGGCCGTAGCGATCGCGCAGTTCCCGGTCGAAGGCGAGGCGGACCCTGGCGCCGAGAAGCCGATCCTTCGTGAGCCCGCTCGCTTCGCGGGCGAAGCGCTCGACCTCTTTCCGCCGATCCACGCTTTCCGGCGTGTCCACGCCGATGAGACGGACGGTCTCCCGCCTCCCGAGGCCGCGCGGCGGCTCGTCGATCTCCACCTTGACCGTGTCGCCGTCTACGACCTGGACCACGAGGGCCGCGGTCATCCTGGCCCGGTCGGCGTAGCGGGTCAGGGGCACCAAGAGAGACGTTACGCGATAGGGTTCCGTGTCCGCCGTCGCCAGGGCGGCGAAGGAGAGCAGCAGGAACGCAAGGCAGGCAAGGCGTTTGGCGATGGCTGACATTTTCAATCCTGTATTCCGGTAGCTGGGCCGGCGCGGCGGCCCCGATCGATCGCTTCGAGTATACCGCATTTCGCGGCGGCGCGGGGCAAGGCGCGGCGTAAAGACTTGCCCCCGCCTCCCGCCGGTGCTATAACCGAAAGGTAGTCATCAATGTCATTCAATAATGCGGGATCGTACATGGAAGCTGAAAATCGGCGCGCGTCGACCAAGTTCTCCGCCTTTTTCGACCTTCTCGGCCTCGTCGGCTTCGCCCTGGCCGCGCCTACGGCCCTCCTTCTCTGCGGAATCCGCGGGCCGGCAAGCTTCCTCGAAAAATCCCTCGGCGCCTTCGGTTCGCCGCCCGCCCTCCTCCTCGCCTTCCTGGCGCTCGCCTTCTTGAGGGCGGTCTTCGGGACTTGCCGCCGCGCGCTTCCCGTGCTTTCAGGCCTTCTCGTCGGCCTGGCCTGCTTCGCCGCCGTCTTCGACCTACCCCGGCTCGGCGCGCTCCGCGCCGCCTTGAGCCGCTTCCCCGCCTTCGCGCACGCGGGACCGGCCTTCTTCGCGGGGCTCGCCGCGACGGCCCTCGGCTCCATCCTTGGCCAGTTCGAGGGCAAGCGGCCGCTCCGCGCCTTCCTCGCCCCCCTCCCCGCGGCCCTCGCCGTCCTCGTCGTGTTGGCCGGCCTCAAGCCCTTCCCGCCCCTCGCCCCGGCCGCTCTCTCGGTGGAGTCGGCGCTCCGCGGCATCTCGGCGACCCTCGGCTACCGGTACCGGAATCCCGAGGTCGAACGCGAAGTCCGGAAGGTCCTGGAGGACCAGGCCAAGTCGGTGGCCGAAAAAGAGAAGACGATAGCCGAACTCACCGCCAGGCTCAAGAAGGCCGAGGAAGACCGCCTGGCCCTCGAGAAGGCCGCCGGCGACGCCAGGCGGCTCGGCAAGGAACTCGAGGCGGCCAAGGCCGCCCTGGCCGACTTGAGGAGCAAGGCGGAGTCGTCCGCGCCCATGCTGGAGGGCGGCGACTATGACGGGGCGGTCCAGCCGACCGATCCCCTCGTCCGCGATTTCGCCGTCGGCGTGGCCAAATCCGCGCCGGGCGCCTTCGACCGGCCGCAGGGCTCCCGCCGGCCCACGGCGGAGGGCCTCCGGCAGGTCGCCCTCGTCCACGGCGCCCTCTCCTCCTCCTGGGCCTACGTGAGCGACCCGGGCGTCAAATGGACCGATTACGTCTCGCCGGCCCGGCGGACCATCGCCCTCGGCCTGGCCGGGGACTGCGACGACTTCGCCGTCGTCGTGGCCTCCTGCGCGGCGGCGATCGGCGGCCGGGTTCGCATAATGCACGGCTACGACTCGAAGGGCGGGCACGCCTGGGCGGAACTCTGGCTCGGGCGCGGCACGGACGCCGCCGCAGCCCTGGCGGAGCTCTCGCGCCTCCTCGGGCGCCCGGCGGCGGCCATCGCCGTGGACCGCGACGGCCGCGGCGATTCCTGGCTCGTCCTGGACTGGCGCCTCGGCGAGCTTTCGATCAACGCGAGCCGCCTGGAAATCGGCTGGACGGGGGAGTCATGAAGGACATCGTCGTTCTCGGAAAATCCTATTCCTTCCCGGAGATCCGGGACGAGCGCTTCGAATCCCTGCAGGACGAGATCCGCGATATGCGGAACCGTATCGAGGGCGACAAGGAGCGCAAGCTCCTCGGCCTCTTCCGCAAGGCGCCCGCCCTCGACGCCGAGGGCAGGATCGCCCTCATGGAATCCCTCGTCGGGCGCTACGAGGAGCTCATCGGCACCCTCAAGGCCAAGATCGGCGGCTGCACGGAGGCCTTCGAGTTCATGGGCGAGGGCGTGCGGGAATACTTCAC
>JAEUJG010000375.1 GCA_016794765.1 Spirochaetaceae bacterium
AGGGGCATGTTCGGGGCCTTGGCGTTGAAGGCATAGGCATGGCGCTTGAGGGCGGGCGAGCCGAAGCCGTCGGCCGTATGGATCAGGTCGACGCGGGGAAAGTCCGCGCGGACCCGTTCCCGTCCCTCGATCATCTTGCCCTTGAACTGGTGGACGACCAGGATCTTCTTGCCCGGGATGCCCTCGGCCAGCAGATGGGCGTCGAGCATCGCCTGGGCCTGGTTGAGCTCCTCCGCGGTGATGGAGCCGATTTCCTTCATCGGAGCCGTCGTTCGCCACTCCGGATCGAGGGCGAAGTGCACGTTCGGGTATTTGGCGTAGGGAAGGAGGCGGAGCATCGCCTCTTCGACCGAGTATTTGCCGATCTGGTGGTCGACGAAGACGATCATGCCTTGGCTGGCCGCGTACTCGATGTACTCGCGCACGAGGGAGTCGCGGAGATAGCCGATCTCTCCCTCCGGCCAGCAG
Organism: Spirochaetaceae bacterium; assembly: GCA_016794765.1. GTDB lineage: Bacteria > Spirochaetota > Spirochaetia > Treponematales > Rectinemataceae > JAEUJG01. Next base: position 469 of record JAEUJG010000375.1, read on the forward strand.
GTGCCGTAGATGAGGTAGAAGGCGGGCACGACGCCCAAGGGCCCGTTCGCCTCGTCGTAGAGCTTGGCGTAGCCCTTGAGGAGCCGCGCGAGGTCCTCCTTCGAATACTCGCCCAGGATGCCCATCCGCTTGGAAAGGGGATGGCCGTAAAAGGCGAGCACCTGGTTGTTTTCGATGAGGGGAAGGGAGGCGGCCTCGAGGGCGGCCCGGCGCATCGCTTCCGCCTCGTCCGCGAGGCGCTGGAGCTCCGCGGGATCGGCGGAGGCGGAACCGCCCGCCGCGGCCGCCGCGGCGGCTCCCGGGACCGCGCCGGTTTCAGGCGTCGGGGCCGCGGCGGGCTGCGTCATGCCGGCGGGCGGCAGGCTGGGCGTCACCGAAAGCAGGGGCAAGGACAGCCCTTGGGCGGCGGAGAGGGCCGTCAAGGAGGCGGCGAACAGGCAAGAAGCGAAACGAAGCGCGGAGCGGCGAAGAAGGGGCATGCTGCGAAACCTCGGGACGTGGTGGTGGGTGCCTTCTTTCTATCGGCCGGGCGGGGCATTCCCTATAGGATGGAGCCCCTGAATCCGACAATGGAAGGGATGAAACGGCGCCATTTCCCCGGAACCGCCTCCCGAGCCCGCGCGGGCCGCCCGCTCCGCGGCCTCGGCCTCGCCTTCGCGCTCGCCGCCCTCGCCGCGGCGGGCGCGGCCGCCGCGCCCGCCGCCCCGGCCGCCGCGCGGCTCCCCGCCCTCGGCGGCGACACGCCGCTCGACCGCTTTCCGGAGAGCGACGACCTGAGGACTTCCCTCTGGAAGGGCTTCTTCGCCGCGCCGCGGGACGCCGCCTTGGCCGCCGCGCCCCGCACGGTGGGAAACGAGTACGGCTCCTGGCGGTTCTCCCCCCTGCGCTCGGGCGACGCCTTCTACCTCGTCCTGGCCCCCGAGCGCGGAGGGGCCTATCCCCTCTACGGCCAAGGGAGCTGGATCGTCAAGCGCGCCGCCGACAACGGCCGCTTCCTCCAGGCCAAGGTCTTCCTCCGCAGCGATCCCGGCGTCTTCCTCAGGCTCTACCCCGCGGGCGAGCGCAGCCGCCTCGACCTCGTCGTCTACGGCGGCGTCGTCAACCGCGAGGTGCCCCTGCCCGTACCCTTCGAACGCCTCCTCGTCTCCTCGATGGCGGACATCGCCGCCTGGTCCAAGGACTCGGTGGACTGGTCCCTCCTCTCGCCGCGCCCCGGCCTCTACGCGGGGATCCGCCGCCTGGCGGAAGGCATCCGCGCGCGCCTTCCCGGCCTGCGCTACGCGGAGGACGGCGCCCTCGACGCCGCGGGAAGGGCCGTGCTCATCGCCTCGGGCGCGCCGCAGGGAGTCGAGGCCGGCCTCAACTGCTCGGGCTTCGCCAAATGGGTGGCCGACGGGCTCATGGGGCCCGTCGAGGGCCGCTGGCTCGATCCGCGGGCCCTGGCGGCGCGCGACGCCTCCCGCGGCCGTTCGAGTTTCACGAGCCACCTGGAGGCGAGCCTCGACCCCTTCTTCGGCCTCGACTGGACGCGAAACCTCGGAAAGGCCCTGGCCGAGGCCCGGCTGCCCGGGCGCGGCCAGGCCCTGGACGAAAACGACGCGACCCTGGAGCCCTTTTCGCTCTTTTCGGTCTCGAACGACCCGGTCAACGGCGGCCCTCCCTACGATGCCTACCCTTCCTACGAGAAGGGAGTCGGCTTCGAGACCAGGGGCCTCAAGCCCCTCCTCTATGTCCTGGCGATCAAGAATCCGGGAAGCGCCTACTTCGCCTCGATCAGCGGCGTCGACGCGACCGGACTCCGGCGGCATTACCACGTCGCCGTCCTCCTTCCCTACTTCGCGGCGACGGGGGAGTTCAAGGTCGACGTCTTCGAAAGCGCGGCCGAGACTTCGCTCGAGGCGCTGACGCGGCGCGCGCCCAAGGACTTCGCCCACCTCGTCCGCTTCGAAACCGACTCCACCTTCGCTCCGCCCGCCTTTCCCGGCCCCTAGCCCGGATTTCCGGGGGTTCCGGGCATTGGCAACGCGGCCGCGACCCGGTACACTTGTTACAAATCTTGGAGGAACAGCTTGAAAAGTGCCGGCCGCAAGGGTTTCACCCCGCTTTGGATCCTCATAGTGGTCCCCTTCGCCCTCATCGTCGCCTTCTCGGTCTCCACGGTGACGACGGGCTCCGTGGCCGCCGGCCGCGCCACGGCCAGCGCCCTTTCCCAGTCCCTCACCTGGAAGACCGCGGGAGAGATAGAAGCCCGCGTGACCACCTACCTGGAGCGCGCCCAGCTCGTCCTCCGAACCGTGGAAGAAACCGCCAAGAGCGGCAGCCTCGACCTCGAAAAAACCCGGGCCCTCCAGCCCCTCTTCCACCGGCTCGCCGCCGTCGATCCCTCCGTGCGGACAATCTTCTACGGCGACCAAAAGGACCGCATCGTCCTCGTGCGCCGCGAGGAAGACGGCTCCGGCGTCTTCTCCATCCGCGACGAAAAGAGCGGCGGCAAGCTGGACAGCTACCGCATCGAGACTTCGGGCGGGATCGGGGCGCTCGAGAAGTCCGAGGACTATTCGCCGACCGGGCGGGCCTGGTACCGCGCGGCCCTCGCGACCAAAAAACCGGGCTGGACCGAGATCTACACCGATTTCATCACGGGCGGCCTCGTCATCAGCCCCTACGTGCCCCTCCTCGACGACTCGGGCGAGCTCCGCGGCGTCTTCTCGGGAGACCTCTCGCTCGACAGCCTGAACAAGACGATAGCCGGCATCGCGGAGGGCGTCGGCGCGGAGGCCATGATCCTGGACGCCGCCGGCAACCTCGTGGCGACGAGCACCGGCGTCCCGGTCTCGGTGACCCTCGCGGACGGGACGAAGGGCATCGCGCCCGCCGCCTCCAACCCCGACGCGGTCCTGGCCGCCGCGGCCTCCTTCCAGGGCGTCGACGCCGTCTCCGCGGCGAGCGAAGGCAACTCGACCTGGTTCGCCGAGTTCAAGGCGGGGAAGGAAACCTACTTCCTCTCCTCGAGCCCGCTCAAGGACGAGCGCGGCCTCGATTGGCGCATCCTCGTCTACGTGCCCGTCTCGTCGACGATGGCCGTGATGCGCAAGAACCTGACCTTGAGCATCCTCGCGAGCGCCGCGGCCCTCGCCCTCGGCTTCATCCTCCTCGGCGCCTTCACCCGCCGGATATCCTCCTCCATCGGCGGCATCCTGCGCGACCTCACGGCCCTCGCCGCCGGAGACCTCCGGGCCCAGGGCGCCAAGAAGGACCGCACCGAGATCGGCCGGATCCAGATCGCCGTGGACGAACTCTCGGAGAACCTCTCCGTCATCATCGCCGGCATGCGCGACGCGGCGGAAAAAAGCTCGCAGTCCGGGGAAAGCCTCGCCTCCGCCTCCGCGGAAACCGCGGCGACGATCGCCCAGATCGGCTCCAACCTCGAATCGATGCGGACCCAGGCCGCCAAGCTCGACGGCGCCGCCGCCGCGGCCGAAGGAGCGCGGCGCGGCATCGGCGAGGCCTCCGCCACCGTGCAGGGCGCGGTGAGCGACATGGAGCGCGCGGTCGAAGGCGCGGGCGCCCTCATCCGGGCCATGGCCGCGCGGCTCCGCGACCTCGCGGGACGCGCGCAGTCCCAGCGCAACCTGGCCGCCGACGTCTCGGCCCTGAGCGCCGAGGGCAAGGAATCGGTCGAGGGCGCCGTCGCCTCCATGGCGACGATGGAGGCCAGCGCCGACCGCACGCTCGAGCTTGTCGCCATCATCGACGGGATCGCCGAGCAGACGCGCCTCCTCGCGATGAACGCCGCGATCGAGGCGGCCCACGCGGGCGACGCGGGCAGGGGCTTCGCCGTCGTCGCGGAGGAGATCCGCAAGCTGTCGGAGAACACGGCGGAGAACGCCCAGGGCATCGGCCGCACGATCGAGGAGACGGCGACCGCCATCAAGTCCGCCGCCGAGACGACGGGGCGCACGAGCGAGCGCATCGGTTCCGCGCTCGAGGGCGTCGAGCGCCTCATCCGCGAGCTCGAGGGCGGGGCCGACGACCTCGTGGGGCTCGCCGGCAGCGGCGACGAGACCCTCCAGGCCCTGGAAAGCCTCTCCGTGACGGGAGCGGGCCTCTCCGGCGCCTCGCGGCGCCTCGGCGAGGACGCCCTGTCCATCGACCGCGCCGTCGAGGACGTGAAGCGCCTGGCCGCGGAAAACCGCGGCGCGGCCGACGAGATGGCCCTGGGCGTGCGCGAACTCGACGAGGCGGCCACGAGCTTGGCCAGCCTCTCGCGGGACAACGCCGACACGGCCGCGGCGATCCACGCGGCGGTGGAACGCTTCAAGATCCGCGACGGCGCGGAGCGGGGCGTGGCGGTGAAGCGCGATCCGGCCTGATGCGGATCAGCTTCCTCGGGACGGGCACGAGCCACGGCGTGCCCGTCGTCGCCTGCTCCTGTCCCGTCTGCCGCTCCGCCGACCCCCGCGATAGGCGCTTCCGTTCCTCCGTCGTGATCGAAGCCGCGCCCGGCGGCGCGGGCGCGGGCGCCGACGGCGGCGGGCCGGCCGCCGTCCTCGTCGACGCCGGCCCCGAATTCCGCCTCCAGGCCCTGCGCGCCGGCATCCACCGCCTCGACGCCCTCCTCCTCACGCACGCCCACGCGGATCACCTCCACGGCCTCGACGACGTGCGGCCCCTTTCCCGCGAGGCGCCCCTCAGGGTCTACGGCGACCGGGCGGCCCTGGCCGAAACCCGGGAGCGCTTTTCCTACGCCTTCCGCGAGGGGCAGAAGGGGGGCGGAAAGCCCAGGCTCGAACTCCTCGAGGCGCCCGCCGCGGGCTTCGGGATCAAGGGCCTCCGGATCCTCCCCGTTCCCCTCCTCCACGGCGCCCTCCCCGTCCTCGGCTGGCGCTTCGGCGCCTTCGCCTACCTTACCGACTGCTCCGCCATCCCCGAATCCTCCCTGCCCCTCCTCGAGGGCGTCGAGGTCGCCGCCCTCGACGGGCTCCGCTACCGCCCCCACCCGACCCATTTCTCCGTGGACAAAGCCATCGCCGCCGCCCGGCGCCTCGGCCTCCGCGAGACCTGGCTCACCCACCTCACGCACGACGCAAGCCACGCCGAGCTCGAAGCCTACTGCGCCGCGCGCGGCGCCGACGTGGGCGCCCGTCCCGCCTGGGACGGCCTGGTCCTGGACCTTCCGTGAGGCTCCCCGGCGGGAAGGCGGAAGGGTGGCGGCGCGGCGCGGTCCGAGTCCCCCGCCGCGCGGCAGCGGCCGCCGCCGCCCTCGGGGGACTCGCGCTCGCGGCCCTCGCGATCTCGCCGGAGCCGCCGGCGGGGCGCCTCCTAGAAAGGGCGCGCGCCCTCGGGCCGGGAGCGGCCCTGGCGATCGAGCTCGGCTTCGCCCTTGCCGTCGGCGCCGGCTTCTTCCTCCTCGCCCATCTCGTCCTGCAAAGGCTTCTCGACAATCTTTCGGGTCGCGAGGGCGCGGCGGGCCGGCGGCGAAAGCCGAAAGGCGCGGGCGCGGCCCTCGGCTTCTTCGCGCTCGCCCTGGTCTTCTCGGCGGCGACGCCCCTCCTGAACCTCATCGCCGAGGCCCTGTCCGAGAAGCCGCCGGCGAGGGCGGAAGGGGCTCCGGGCCTGGAGCGGCCTCCCGCGCCGCGCCGCCTGGCCCCCTCCGCGGAAACCGTCCCGGATCCGAACCGCCCCGAACCGGCCTCGCCCCTGCCTCCCGCCGCGGTCGCCCTCGTCGCCCTCCTCGGCGCCCTCCTCGCGGGCGGACTCTTCCTCCTGGCAGGCCGCCGGGAGCGCGGCACCGCCGCGCGCGAGGGAGCCGACACGGCGGCGCCCTCGGCGGAGGAACGGAGCGCCGGCCTCGCCGCCCTCCGCCGCCGCCTTGAATCCGGCGACGCGGCGCGCGACGCGATCATCGCCGCCTACGACGAAATGAGCCTCCTCTTCGCGGACCGGGCGGTCGCGCGCGGGCGGGATCCCGCGCGGCTCACGGCGCGGGAATTCGCGGAGCTCGTCGGCGAGACCCTCCTCGGCGAGGGCGGCGCGGAGGCCGCGGAGATCCGGGCCCTGACCGCGGCCTTCGAAAGGGCGCGTTATTCGAATGAGCCCTGCGGCCGGAGGGAGCGCGACGGGGCCGTGGCGGCATTGGCGGCCCTGGAGGCGCGGCGCGCCGCCGGGGAGGCGGGGGCGGCGCGGTGAGCGGCTGGGTCGGCTTTTTCCCCGTCGCCGGGCGCTTCCTCCTCGCGCTCGCGCTCGCCGCGGCGGGCCTGGCGCTCCTCGCCGCCGCCCTCGCGCGGCCGCGCCCCGTCCGGCGCCCCGGGCCTGCGATCCCCGGACGCCGGGGCCTCGCGGAGCTTTCCCGCCTCCTCGCCAAGGCCGCGCGGCGGCCCTACGCCCGGGACCTCGCGGCGGAGCGGCTCCGCGCCCTGGCGCGCGACCGCGCCGCGCTCCGCCGCTGCCTCGACGAGGCGGGCGCCCGCGCCGCCGTGGAGTCGGGCGGGGCCGGCTTTCCGCCGCGCCTCGCGGCCTTCCTGGCCGCCGACTGGCTGGCGCGTGACCGGCGGCGCGGAGCCGCAAACGACGACGACGATTTTCCCCGACGCTTCGACGAAGCCCTCGAAGAC
>JAEUJG010000386.1 GCA_016794765.1 Spirochaetaceae bacterium
AGCTCGAGCGGCACCGCCTTGAGGCCCTTGTAGGTCTCGCCCGTCGGCTTCAGGATCTCCGTCACGTCCTCCAGGGAAAGGAGGCGCCCGCTTTCGGGGGAGAGGAGGGTGGCGATCCTGGAGAGCAGCTCCTTCGTCCGCGCCCGCGAGAAGTCCTCGGAGGCCATGTTTTCGTACCAGTTGCTCACGGCGCCTCCTCGGTTTCGATGATCCAGTGCCCGAAGGCGTTGACGACGGTCGTGGCGCCTGCCGTGGAGACCCGCACGTCCGCCAGGTCGTACAGGTGGACGTGGCCGTGGACGAGCCATCGGGGGGCGGCGAAACGCATGAGCCAACGGAAGCAGCGGAAACCGCGATGGCAGGGATCGTCCCGGTCGTGGACGCCCCGCGGCGGCGCGTGCGTGAGGACCAGGTCCACCGCGCGGCCGTAAACCAGGCGGTTCCAGAGGAGGCGGGGCGCGAGGAGGGCCAGCCTGAAGGCCATGTGGAACTCGGTGAACTGGTTCGGCCCGCGGTTGTAGCGCATGGAGCCGGGAAGCCCCAGGATGAGGAGGCCTTCCTCCCTGACGAAGGTGAAGCCGACGTCGACGGCGCCGAAGGATTCGGCGTAGAGGCGGTGCCCCTCCGGGCGGCCGTAGGCCTGGGCCGAGACGGCCAGGCGGCCGAGGTCGTGGTTGCCCTCCACGTAGAGGAGGGGCCGGTTCAGCATCGAGGAGATGAAGCCGAGGTACTCCATGGGAAGGTCGCCGGCGGCGAGGACGAGGTCCACGTCGCCGTAGCGCTCCTTGACCCTATGGGAATAGACGAGGGGATCGACCTGGTCCGAGACGCAGAGAATCCTCATTTTCGGCCGGAGGACGAGAGGGTCGCCTTCTTGAGCATCTCCTGCAGCTGTTCCTTGGTGAAAAGTTCGACCGAGCGGTTCTCGGCGAATTCGATCGCCGAGCGCGAGAAGGTCGAGCTCGTCACGATGGCGCCGCGGGTGACGGTGAGCTTGCGCATCTGGTCGATGAGGGCGCGGATGGCGCTCTCGTCGAGGTTTTCGGAGACGCGGAGGAAGCGGATGAGGCGCGGGATTTTCTTGGCGCCGAGCCACTTGTCGGAATCGTTCTCGACCGCGATGAGCTCGGCTCCGTTCGGGATGTCCGAGGCGTCGCGGATGTTGAAGTTCATCGCTCCCTGGACGACGGCCTTGCAGATGTCCATGAATTCTTCCTTGCCGCAGGTGAGGAAGTCCTTCATCCGGTCGTCCGTCCGGTATTCCTGGTACTGGGTGAGCTTTTCCGCGACATCGCGGAAATTCGGCTTTTTGGCGTAGATCCGCTCCCAGTGTTCTATCGACTTGTCGAGCTCGCGGAGCTTCTCGTAGCACATGGCCAGGAAATACCGGCCGTAGAGGGCCTCGTTCGCCCCCTCGTCCTTGATGAGCTTCACCGCCCGCTCGAGCTCGGGCACGGCCTTGTCGAGGGCGTTTTGGCTCATGTAGCAGCCGCCCCGCTCCACGAGGGCCTTGAGCTTGAAGGCCGGACTCCGGGTCGATTTTTCGAAGGAGACCAGGGCGGCGGTGTAGTCGGACATCTCCTTGTAGAGCTTGCCGAGGAAGTAGAAGGCCTCGAAGTCGTCGCCGTCCCACTTGATGGCGGCCTCGAACTCGGCCTTGGACTCCATCGGCCGCTTGGTGCGGTAGAAGATCATGCCGAGCTGGTGGTGGGCGCCCGCGAGCCTCTCGTCGAGGTCGATGGCCTTGCGGAGGTAGTTGACCGCGACGTCGGTGCGTCCCCGCGCCTCGAAGAGGCGGCCGGCCTCGTAATAGTTCTCCGCCGCGCGCGGCTCGAGCTTGGTGAGGAGGATGCGCTCCTTGAGCGCCTCTTCCGTCTGGTTGAACTTCTCGAAGAGGGCGGCGATCTTCCGCCGGAACTCGATCTCCGGCACGTTTTGGCCGAATTGCCCGATCTGGTTGACCTGCTTCCACTCCATGAGGGCGAGCTCGGGCTTGCCTTCCTGCAGGTAGGCCAGGCCGAGATACCAGCGCGCCTCCGCGTTCTGCGGATTTTTCTGGATGATGGCCTTCGTGGAACGGATGACCACCTGGGTCCTCCCCTGCTTGAGTTGGTCGGCGATGGCCTTGGACTGTCGGGGCGTCGCGATCATGCGGACGATATACCAGCTTAAGAAGCCCACCACGACGCCGAGAATTGGAATGACGATAAAAAGGATCGACATCGGCACTTTCCCGTTCGCGGCCGGAGAAGGGACGGTCGATCGCCCTGAAGCTTCCCTGGTCCGCGGTATCTTGCTATACTATAGCTCGACTCGGCCAATTATGCGACACCTCGCGGAAGGATGGCTAGCCACGCTGCGCAACGGCAGGAGATTCGCCCCTCTCGTCCTCTTTCTGGCCCTTGTCCTCGGCGCCGCGGACGCTTCGGCTCCGGCGGGCGCCCAGACCGCCGCGGAGCTTTTCGGCGAAGGCGAGCGGCTTTTCCGCGAGAACAAGCCGGGCGATGCGGCGCCCGTCCTGGAGCGGGCGGTGGCCCTCGCCGGTCCCGCCACCGGCG
>JAEUJG010000433.1 GCA_016794765.1 Spirochaetaceae bacterium
CGGGCGATGGCGCGGGGACAGGGCTTGAATCCGAGCTCTGTCCCTAAAGATCCGAGCTCTGTCCCCGAAGAGCCCGCAGGGAGCCTAATGCGGTCGGTATAAGGCACTGTCCCCCAACAGGCCCGAAGCGCGAAAAACAGCCTCCGGCTAGGTCGTTGCCGAAACCGGTCGAATTCGGCTATAGTCTCGCGCGATGAACTTGGAAGCTTTTGTGCTCGGCTCGGGCGGCATGATGCCCCTGCCGCAGCGGAGCCTTACGAGCGTTCTCGTCCGGCGCGAAGGGGAACTCTTCCTTTTCGACGGCGGCGAGGGCACGCAGGTTTCGATACGCCGCCTCAACCTCCGCTGGAAGAAGATCACCGCGATCTTCGTTTCGCACATGCACGCCGACCACGTGACGGGCCTTCCGGGCATCCTCATGCTCTCGAGCCAGGTCGACCGGGACGAGCCGCTCTACATCTTCGGGCCCCCGCGCATCGCCGAGTACATCGAGCAGAGCCGGCGCGTCCTCGACATGTACATTAACTACGAGATCATCGTGAAGGAATTCACCGGTCCCGAGACCCTCTGGCAGGGCGAGGGCTTCTCTATCCGCAACTTCCCCCTCCGCCATACCAAGCCCTGCTATGGCTATACGCTCGAGGAGGAGGCCCGCCCCGGCGCCTTCCATCCCGAGCGCGCCCTCGAGCTCGGCGTGCCCCGCGGCCCGATGTGGTCGACCCTGCAGGGCGGCCAGACGGTGACGCTGGCCGACGGCCGGGTCGTCCAGCCCGGCGAGGTGATGGGCCAGGCCCGATCCGGGCGCAAATTCAGCTATGCGACCGACAGCCTCTACTTTCCCGAGATCGCCAAGGAAGTGGCCGATTCCGACCTTCTCATCTGCGAAGGCATGTTCGAAAACGCCCTCCAGGAGAGCGCGGTCGAGAAGAAGCACATGACCGCCGCGCAGGCCGCGCGCATCGCGCGCGACGCCGGCGGGGTCAAGAAGCTCGGTCTCATCCACTATTCCCCCCGCTATACGGAGCGCGACCTCAAGCGCCTCCAGGACGAGGCACGGGAGATCTTTCCCGAGACGGTCCTGACGAAGGACCGCATGCATTTCCCCATCGAATACATCGACTGATCCAAGCGGTAACCGCGGCCCCCGTATGGTTGTTTCCCGGCAGCGATAACCGTATAAGGAGGAACCGTGATTTCAGCATCGGAGCTCCGCAAGAGCTACGGCCAGACCTTGGCCGTGCGGGGCGTATCCTTCCAGGCGGAGCGGGGCTCGGTCCTCGGCCTCCTCGGTCCGAACGGAGCCGGCAAGACGAGCATCATGAAGGTGCTCACCGGGTACCACTATCCCGATTCGGGGACAGCCCTCGTCTGCGGCATCGACGTCACGGAAGATCCGGTCGCGGTCAAGGCCAAGGTCGGCTACCTCCCCGAATCGGCCCCCCTTTATCCCGACCTCACGCCCGCCGAGTATCTTGACTTCGCCGCGGAAGCGCGCGGCCTTGCCGGCGCGGCCCGCTCCTCGGCCGTCGAGCGGGCGGTCGAATCCTGCGGCCTCGCGCCCGTCTTCCGCCGTCCCGTGGAGGAGCTCTCCAAGGGCTACCGCCAGCGTCTCGGCCTTGCCCAAGCCATCCTCCACGACCCGGAAGTCCTCATCCTCGACGAGCCGACGACCGGCCTCGACCCGAACCAGATCCTCGAGATCCGCGCCCTCATTAGGGAGATCGGCCGGGAGAAGACCGTCCTCCTCTCGACCCACGTCCTCCAGGAGGTCGAAGCCGTCTGCTCCCGCGTCGTGATCCTGAACGATGGCCTTGTCGCCGCGATGGGCGCCCCCTCCGACATCGGCGAGGCGCTGAAGGGCGAGGAGAGGCTTCGCGTCCGCCTCCGTCCGCGCGCCGGTTCCCTCGACGAAACCCGCGCCGCCGCCTTGGCCGTGGGTCTCTCCGGCCTTCGGGGCCTCCGCGCCCTCGACGATCCGCGGCTCGCGGGCGACGGTAGCTGTGCCCTCGAGCTCGCCGCGCCCGCCGGCGGCGAGCCCGGCGCGCTCGTCTTCGATTGGGCCGTGGAGAACGGCCTCGTCCTCCTGGAGCTCGAGCGCCACCGCCTCTCCCTCGAGGAGATCTTCGTGAAGCTCACCGCCGAAGGAGGCTCGAAGTGAACCGCGCCCTGTCAGTCGCGCGCCGCGAGCTCCGCTCCGCCTGGAACTCGCCCGTCGCCTATGTCCTCGTCGTCGGCTTCCTCCTTTTCGCCGCGGGCTGGCTTTACTTTGTCCGGGGTTTTTTCGCCGTCGGCCTCGCCGACCTGCGCCCCTATTTCGGCCTCATGCCCGTCGCCTTCGCCCTGCTCGCTCCCGCCGCGACGATGCGGAGTTGGGCCGAGGAGCGCCGCCTCGGCACCTATGAGCTTCTCCTCACGATGCCCTTTACGGAGGCCGAGCTCGTTTTCGGCAAGTTCCTTTCCTCCTACGCGGTCCTCGGCGCGGCTCTCGCGCTTTCCCTGCCGGTGCCGCTCACCGCGGCGCTCTTCGGCAGCTTCGATCCGGGCGCGCTCGCCGGCCAGTACCTTGGCGCCTTCCTCGCCGCCGCGACGGCGACGGCCGTCGGCGAGTGGGTTTCCTCCCTCGCCAAGAACCAGGTGAGCGCCTTCGTCGCCGGCGCCTCCCTCCTCCTCGCCCTTGTCCTCGTCGACCGCATCGCCGCCTTCCTCCACCTCGGCGGCCCCGCGGCGGAGGTCTCCGCCTGGCTCTCCCTCGGCGCCCATTTCGAGGCGCTGTCTCGCGGCGTGCTTTCGGGCCGCGACCTCGCGTATTACCTCGCGACGAGCGCTTTCTTCCTCTACCTCACGGCCTGGAACGTCCGGCGCCGGAAATGGAGCTGATGCCGCCATGGACGCACGAATAGGAAAGAAGAGGGGGATCGTCCTCCTCGTCCTCACCGTGGCGGTCATCGCCGCCGCCGTTCTCGTAGCCGAGCGCTTTGATTGGCGCCTCGACCTCACGGCCGACAAGGCCTACAGCCTCTCGCCGGTTTCGCGGAAGCTCGCGGCCGAGCTGCCCGAGCCGCTCCGCCTCACCTACTACCGCTCGCCCGGCCTCGCCGAGCGCCATCCCGGTCCCCGCGCCGTGGAGGACTTTCTCCGCGAGTTCGAGGCGGCCGGACGGGGGCGCGTCACCCTCGAGGTTCTCGATCCGGCGACCAGTCCCGCGGGCTCGGGCGGCGTGGAGGCCCTGGGCATCCTGCCGCAGCGCATGCAGGTCGTGGAGAGGAACGAGCAGCGAGTCGCCGTCGTCGACTCGGGGCTCGTCCTCGAATACCTCGCCCGCCTGGAGACGATGCCCTTCGTCCTCGGCGTGGAAAACCTCGAGTACGACCTAGTGAAGGCCGCGCGCCGAGTGATCTCCAA
>JAEUJG010000476.1 GCA_016794765.1 Spirochaetaceae bacterium
CGTCCGGGCCGGCGGCTGGGGCCATCTCCTCGGCGACGAGGGATCGGCCTACTGGATCGCCTTCCAGGCCCTCTCCCGCGCGCTCCGCTCCTCGGAGGGACGCGACCTGCCGACGGGCCTCCTCGAGGCGGCCAAGGCGCACTTCGGCCTCCGCGAGGGGAGCGACCTCGTGCCCCTCGTCTACGAGGGCCTCGACAAGACGAGGATCGCCGGCTTCGCCCGCCTCGTGGCCGCCGCGCGGGATTCGGGCGATCCCCTGGCCCTCGACGTCTACGCGCGGGCGGCGCAGGAGCTCGTCGGCCTCGTCGCCGCGGTGGACGCTCGCATCGGGGGGCGCCTCGGGCGCCGCCGGCTGTCGCTGCGCGGCGGCCTCGTCGAAGGCGATCCGCGCTTCGGCGCCGAACTCGCCGCCCTCGTCAAGAAGCGCCTGCCGGAGGTGGAACTCGTCGCGCCCATCGCCGACGCGGCCGTCGGCGCCTGCGTCCTGGCGCGCGGCCTCCTCGGGTCCTGACCCGGGGCCGGGCGGCCGCGGCCGGCAAGCCGGTCCGGCGCAAGGGTCGCCGGTTCGTCCGCGTTCCCTCCGCGCGCGCCGCGGCGTCCGTCGTTGCGGCGGCCGCCGCGGGCGCGTCATTCGCCCGAGGCTTCGGCCGGCTCGGGCGGGGGCGCGAACATCGCCGCCAGCTTCCCGAAGGCCGCCTCGCCCTCCTCCTCCGAGAACTCCTTGTTGCCCTCGACGTGGGTGACGAGGTGCTCCGGGATCTCCACGAGGAAGGGGCTCGGCCGCTGGTCGGTGACCTGGTTCGACTTGCGCCGCCGCTCGGCCGTCGTGATGACGAGGCGCTTCCGCGCCCGCGTGACGGCGACGTAGAAGAGGCGGCGCTCCTCCTCGAGGTTGCCCTCCCCCTCCTCCAGGCTCTTCGCGTGGGGAATGATGCCGTCCTCGCAGCCCGCGATGAAGACGACCTCGAATTCGAGGCCCTTGGCGGCGTGGATGGTCATGAGGTTGACCTTGCCCTCGTCCTCGTCCTGGTCGTCGTCGCGCGTGATGAGCGATATGCGGTTGAGCCAGTTGAAGAGGCCCGGCGAGAGGTTGTCGGGATCCTTCTCCCAGCGGTCGATCATCTGGATGAAGAGCTCCACGTTGTGGAACTTCCACTTCGCGACCTTGTCGTTCTGCTTGTTCTCCTCGATGAGGTAGCCCCAGTAGTCGACCTGGTCCATGAGCTTGCGCACCTTCTCGCTGATGCGCTTCTTGCCGAGCATCTCCTCGCGGTACTCGTCCACGATTTCGATGAAGGCCTCGATGTCCGCCACCGTGCGCTCGGAGAGGCCGCCGAAGGCGAGCCCGCCCTCGGCGCCGCCCTCCGCCTCCAGCGGCGCGCCCGAGCGGACGAGCTCCATCGCGGTGCGCAGGCTGCACTTCCGCGCCTTGGCGATGTTGCCGAGGCGCTCCAGCGTGGTCTTGCCGATGCCGCGGCGCGGCGTGTTGACGATGCGGATCAGGTTCACGTCGTCGTCGGGGTTCGCGATGACGCGGAGGTAGGAGATGATGTCCTTGATCTCCTTGCGCCCGAAGAAGGAGGTGCCGCCCGAGATCCGGTAGGGCACGTTCTCCGCGAGGAGGGCCTCCTC
>JAEUJG010000481.1 GCA_016794765.1 Spirochaetaceae bacterium
AGCCAGACGGCGTTGATCGTCTGGCCGGAGGCGGTGGAGCCGTCGGCTATGGGCACGAAGACGAGGAGGGCGAAGAGGGCCGTCGGCACGGCGGAGATGGCCAGGAAGAGGCGCCGCCGCCCGAATTTCGACCTGCTGCGGTCGGAGAGGTTCGCGATCCAGGGGTCGGTGACGGCGTCCCAGACGCGCCCGCCCGCGTTGATGAGGCCGATCACCGTGAGGGCGCCGAAGACCGCTCCCTGGAAGATGAAGGAGGGAAAGAGCGGCGTCGAGCCGGCCTTTTCCGGCGGCAGGAAGAAAAAGGTGAGCGCGTTGGAGACGCTCCAGGAGGCAAGGGACCAGCCGAACTGGCCGAGCGCGAACATGACGAGCTTCCAGCGGGGAAGCTTTTCGGGTTTCCGGAGTTCGGACATGGATACCTCGAGGGAAGGGATGGGCGCCTACGATGAAAGCGCTTACATAAAATAGCAAGGAAGCCCGACGGACGCAAGCCCGGAATTTCAGGCTTCGAAGGCTTGATAGTGCGCCGTGATGTAGGCGTTGGTCCCGTCGCGGACTTCGTCACGGAAACGGGCATAGGCCGCTTCCGCGGCCGGACCGGGCCAGTCCTCCGGCAGGAGCTCCCGCGGCAGGGGCGGCACCAGGCACATCTGCGCGACGTAATCGGTCAGGGCCTCGAAATAGCGGGCAAAGCAGGCGGCATCGCCGGGACCGCGTCCCGCCGCCCTCGCCGCCCCGATCGCCTCGGCCTCCACCGCGTAGCGACGCCTGAAATCCTCGATGCCGGCCGCCCTTTCCCGCAGGCGGAAAAGCCGCGCGGCGAAGGCCCGCGACTCTCCCCGATATTCGGCGGAAAATTCCGAGACGAAGCCCCGCGCGGCGGCGTCGTCGAGGAGGCTTCGCAGCCGCGGCTCGGGATCGACGGCGGCGGCCCAAAGGCCGCTGCCGACGCGCGCGTAGCCGGCGGCCTCCAGGGCGGAGGCGAGCTTCGCCCGCTCGGTCCGTTCCGCCTCGGGGATCTCGTAGGAGACGAGCCGGAAGCGCCCATCCCAGGGGCCCTCCTCCCGGCGCCGCACCGACCGGGCGACGGCGCGCTCCACCTCTGCCTCACCCTCCGCGGCGAGGGAATACCAGCTCGCCCGCCCCTTTCGCCTCGACGCGAGGTAACCCTTCCGCGCCATCCGGGAGAGGACGAGGCGGGCCGCCTCGGGCGTGACCCCGAGGGGACCGAGGTAGGCGTAGAGCGTCGAGAGGGAAAAGCGGGCGTAGCGCCCGTCGTCCAAGATGGCGCCGAAGACCGCGAAGATCTTCGACTCGGTGGAGCCGGCCATGCCGCCGCCTAACGCGTCGCGCCCGTCGCCGGGCCCGCCGGAGCCGCCGGAGCCGCGCCGGCGCGGAAGCGCACCGCCGCGGCCGGCAGGACCTCGACGCCCTGAAGACGGCGCCAGACGCGGTTCATGCGCTCCAGGTTCTCTAGGCTGCCGCCCTCCCCCGTCGTGTGCGCCTCCTCGGCCACGACAACCTTGTAGCCGAGCTTGAGCGCGCCCGCGATCGTCGAATCCACGCAGCCCTCGCTGGACATGCCGCCGATCACGACCGTTCCGACGCCGGCCCGGTCGAACATGCCTACGATCCCGGAGCCGTTGAAGGCGTTGGAGCCGTACTTCAGGACCTGGAGGTGCCCGGGCTTCGCCACCAAGGGCGCGGCGAGCTCGAAGGCCTTGCTGCCCATGCCGTTGCCGAGCTCGTTCATGTAGGCCCAGGCTACCGGCGACCCGGCCTTCTCGGCGGCCTCCACCAGGGCAAGCATCGCGGGAAAGACCCGCTCGGGCGCGACCACGGGCAGCATGTAGGCCTGCATGTCGATGATGTAGAGGCCGACGCCGGGCAAGGCGGCCCGTTCGGCGGCCGTATACAGCGGCGCGAGGGGCTTGAGCT
>JAEUJG010000553.1 GCA_016794765.1 Spirochaetaceae bacterium
TCGCCGGCCGAGATGGCCGACAACGTTCACCTCGCCTGCCAGGTCAAGGTGCGGAAGGAGCTCGAGATCGAGCTCCCCGAGTCCCTCTTCCGCGTCAAGAAGCTCCAGACGCGCGTGGAGAGGATCCGGGACCTCACCTACGACATCAAGGAAGTGACCTTCGCCCTCCAGGGCCAGGAGATCGAATTCGATCCCGGCCAGTACGTCCAGCTCGTCGTCCCGCCCTACGAGAAGGTGCCGGAGAGCACCCAGCGCGCCTATTCGATGTCCTCCAAGCCCGCCGACAAGGGCAAGGTCGAGCTCCTCATCCGCCTCGTGCCCGGCGGCATCGCGACGACCTACGTGCACAAGCACCTCAAGGAGGGCGACAAGGCGGAACTGGTCGGCCCCTTCGGCGAATTCGGCGTCAAGGACACGGGCGCGACGATGCTCTGCGTCGCCGGCGGCTCCGGCATGGCCCCCTTCAAGAGCATCCTCTATCATATGAAGGAAACCGGCGCCTGGTCGCAGAAGGACGTCTGGTACTTCTTCGGCGCGCGGACGACCAAGGACATGTTCTACCTCGAGGAGATGCGCGCGCTCGAGAAGGAATGGCCCCGCTTCCATTTCGTGGCGGCGCTCTCCGAGCCGAAGCCCGAAGAGGCCTGGAAGGGCGAGGTCGGCCTCATCACCGACGTCCTGGACCGCTACATCCGCGAGAAGATCGACAGGAGCCCCGGCTTCGAGGGCTATCTCTGCGGCTCGCCGGGCATGATCAACGCCTGCGTCGCCGTCATGACGAAGAACGGCGTCGGCGAAGACAAGATCTACTTCGACAAGTTCGCCTAGGAGAACGCGATGAAGGACACCATACAGCACAAGGAAGCGGAGGCGCGCATGCTGCCCGGCTCCATCACGGCGCAGGGCTTCCTCGGCGAGGACAGCCGCCGCGTCGCCGAGATCGTGGAGGCCGACGAGGGCGAGTTCCGCCGCCTCGGCCTCGTCTTCGAGATCGTCGCCGCGGAACTGGAGCGCCTGCGCGACCTGGGCGAGCGCGGCCTCGGCGAACCGGTGACGGTCGACGGCACTTGGCTCGTCCAGACCGGCGACGCCCGCGGCAAGCTCGCCTGTCCCTACGAGGACGGCATCTACCACAAGAACTCGGTGTGGCTGAAGCGCGTCGATTCCGGCGAGGCCCTCGTCTATACCGACCTCTCGATCCACCTCCTCCGCGAGCATCATTTCCTGCAGGGCCGGGGCTCGGGCTTCCGCCTCGAACCCGCCGCGCTGAAGCGGGTGCTCGGGCTCTAGGCGTTCCGCGGGGGCCTTCGCGCCCCCGCCGAGCCGGCCGGCGCGGCCAGACGGTCGGGCGTGCGGTCGGGCCGCCTCTTGAACCAAACGCGCGGCCGGGGCACCATGGCCCCATGAAGCCAAGCGCGAACAAGCCCCGCCGTAAAGGCCCCCTCACGACCGGCGCCCAGCGATTCCTCTTTACCGCGGAGCGCTTCGCCGAGCACGAGATGGCCAACCACGCCGCCGCGGGTGCCTATGCCTTCCTCCTCTCCGCGACGCCCGCGGTGCTCCTGATCCTCGGCCTCGCCCGCGCCCTGCTCCGGCGCCATCCCCGGGCCTTCGCCGAGGTGGAAGGGCTCGTCGCCTCCTTCCTCGGCCCCCTCGCCGCCGGCGGCGGAATCAGAGACTTCCTCTCGAGCGGG
>JAEUJG010000647.1 GCA_016794765.1 Spirochaetaceae bacterium
CGCCGATGCCCGCAAACCGAGAGTGAACGCGACGCCGAGGGGCGGCGTCTTGACGACGAGTTCGAGGTTCGCGCCGCGGCGCTCCACGAGAAGCACGTAGCCCTCGGGGAAGTCGAAGCGCTCCACCGAGAGCTCGGTGCCGCCGGAGCGGGCCTCGATGTCCACGGGACCCGCGTCGACCCTGAGCTCGCCGATGCCCGCATAGCGGGCCTTGTCGCCCTTGAAGGTTTCGGCCGAGGCCGCTCCGGCGAGGGCCGCGGCGAGGACCAGCGCCAGGACGGGCGCGACCGCGCGTGCCGCGGCGGTGTTTCGGGTTCTGATCATGAAAGGCTCCTTGAAGAAAGCGAGCGAAGCCCTTGTCCGGATTTTCCGCGGCGCCTTGCGACGCCCGGCTCGGGGCCGCCTGGAAGGATCGCCGCGGGCAGCCGCCCCTTGGACCAAGGGCGCGGCGCCGTCGCCGGCAGGGCTTGGATGGAATATAGCGCGGAAAGGCGCCTTCGTCCAAATCCTCCGGCCTGCCCCTGGCCCGGGCGCCGGCCCGCCTAGAGGGGCGCGGCCGGCGGCAAGCCGAGCCCGGCCGGGGACCGAGTCGCCCGCAACGCGGTCGGCGGCCGGGGCTCCGGCCCGGCCTCGCCTAGCTCTCGTCCTCGAAGAGCCCGAGCTCGGGCTTTTCGCCCGGCTCAGTCGGCTCGTTGAGGAGGATCTCCACCTTGCCCTGGATCGTGTCTAGGTCGCGCTCCAGGCCCTTGGCGAGCTTCACGCCCTCCTCGAACACGGCCACCGCCTCCTCGAGGGGGAGGTCGCTCTCCTTGATGCGCTCGGCGAGCTCCTCGAGCCGCTCGAGCCGTTCTTCGAACTTCTTCATGCCTTCACCTCTTCGACGCGGGCCGTGGCGCCGCCTTGGCTGAAACGTATATCGAGGAGCTCGCCGGGCGCGAGGCCCGCGGCGTCGCGGAGCGCCTCCCCGGCGCCGAGGCGGCCGCCGGCCGGGGCGCCGGCCCCGGCGGGCAGGCGCCGCACCACCGCGAAGCCGCGCGCCAGCACCGCCTCGGGGCTCGAGGCCTCCAGGGTGCCGAGGGCGAGCGCGATGCGGTGCCGCGCCTCGCCCGTCCGTCCGCGCATGCCTTCCACGAGGGCGTCGCGCGCCTCGTCCACACGGCGGATCGCGGGGTGGAGGAGCCGCATGAAGCGCCCCTCCACCGCCTGGGGCTCGAAGCGGGAGAGGAGGAAGCGCGCGCGGTCGAGGCGCGAGCGGATCGCCGTCCCGAGCTCGCCGGAGAGTTGCGCGACTTCGCGCTTCAGTGCCTCCCGGCTCTCGCTCACGAGCTCCGCCGCGGCGCTCGGCGTCGGGGCGCGGAGGTCGGCCGCGAAGTCCGTGAGCGCCCAGTCGATCTCGTGGCCGACGGCGCTCACCACGGGGATGCGCGAGGCCGCGACCGCGCGCACGACCGCCTCGTCGGAGAAGGCCAAGAGGTCCTCGAGGGATCCGCCGCCGCGGCCGACGATGATGACGTCGCCGAGGGCGAAGCGGTTGGCGCGCTCGATCTGCGCCACGATCTCCGCCGGGGCGGCCTCGCCCTGGACGGCGGCGGGCAGGATGCGGAGCTCGAGGCCCGCGTTGCGGCGCGCGAGCACGTTGATGATGTCGCGCACCGCGGCGCCCGTCGGCGAGGTGACGACGCAGACCCGCTCGGGAAAGCGGGGCAGGGGGCGTTTGCGCGCCTCGTCGAAGAGCCCTTCCGCCGCCAGGCGCCGCTTGCGCGCCTCGAGCATCGCGAGGAGGTCGCCCTCGCCCGCGCGCTCGAGCCCCTCGCAGAGGAGCTGGTACTGCCCCCGCGCGGCGTAGACCGTGATGGCGCCCCGCGCGCGCACGAGCATCCCGTCCGTCGGCTCAAAGCCGAGGCCGCGGGTGCGGTAGCGGAACATCACCGCCTGGAGCATGGACTGGCGGTCCTTCAGGCTGAAGTAGAGGTGTCCCGAACTCGCCGGCCGGCAGTTCGTGATCTCGCCCTCCACCGTGACCGCGGGGAAGCCGCCTTCGAGGAGCTCCCGCACGAGGGCGGTGAGCTCCGAGACGCCGTAGACGCGCCGTTCTTCGTCGTACATCGGAAAGGAGGATAGCCTGGGCCGCCGGCCGCGCGCAACCGCCCGCGCGCGCCGGCCCGCCCGGCTAGACGAGGAGGAGCCAGCCCGTCCCGATCGCGACCGTGAGGAGCGTGATCGGCAGGCCCGCCTTCAGATACTTCCCGAAGGAGAGCTCCACGCCCCGGCGCTTCGCGCCCTCGGCCACGATGAGGTTGGCGACCGAGCCGAGGAGGGTCAGGTTCCCCGCGTAGGTGCTCGCCATCGCCAGGACGAGCCAGGCCTTTTCGGCGTCGGGGAACCAGGCCACGAGGGGCCTGAAGAGCATCACCGTCGGCACGTTGGAGACGAGGTTGGAGAAGAAGGCCGTGAGGAGGGCGAAGAGGGACAGGGCCGCGCCGCCCGCCGCGCCCGCCGCCCCGCCGGCGCCCACGGCGGCCGAGCCGCCCGCGCTTCCCGCCGCGCCGCCCGTCACGAGGGGCATGCTCCTGTCGACGAGGAAGCGGAAGGCCCCCGTGCCCTCGACCGTCTTCGTGATGACGAAGAGCCCGGCGAAGAAGACGAGGAGGGAAAAGTCGACCTCGGCGAAGACCCGCTCCGGATTCACGCGCCGCGTGACGAGGAGGAGGGCCGCGGCGACGAGGGAGGCGAGGGGGGCCGGCACCCCGGCGAAGAGGAGGACGAGCATGAGGAGGGCCGCGCCGAGGCTTTTCCGGAGGAGGGGCTTGTAGCTCCGCGTCCGCGCGCCCTCCGGCACCGCCAGGCGCTCGCCCGCGCGGAACTCCGCCGGAAAGGAGCGGCTGACGACGGCGTAGACCACGAGAAGGCCGAAGAGCGAGGGCGGCCCGAGCATGAGGAGAAAGCGGCCGAAGGGGATCCCGCTGGAGGCGCCGATGAGCATGTTCTGCGGGTTGCCCACGATGGTCGCGGCGGAGCCCACGTTGGCCGCCGTCGCGAGCGCGACGAGATAGGGCAGGGGATCTCGCTTGGAGCGGAGGCAGAGTTCGACGACGAGGGGCGTGAGCATCAGGCAGATGGTGTCGTTGAGGAAGAGGGCCGACAGGAGGCCGGCGGCCAGCACGACCAGGGCCAGGAGCTGCCGCGGTCCCCGCGCCGCCGCCAGGAGGGCCGCGCCCGCCGCCTCGAAGAAGCCGGAGAGCCGGAGGTTCGCGACGATGAGCATCATCGAAAGGAGGAGGACGATGGTACCCATGTCGATGGCGGCGAAGGCCCCGGCGAGGCCGATGGAGCCCATCGCGACGAGGAGGGCGGCGGCCGCGAGGGCGATCGTCGCCCGGTTCATCCGGAGGCGCGGCACGCGCCCGGCGGCGATGGCGGCCAGGGCCGCGAGGAGGACGAGGTCGGTCAGTGCTTCGCGCATGGTCGCGCGCGAGTATAGCCTCGCCGCCCGTCTGGAACAATGGGCCGCTTGGCGCTACAATGAGCGCATGAATCCCCACGAGCTCCCCGTCTACCAACAGAAGGAGCGCATTCTAGAAGTCCTCAAGGACCACCAGGTCGTCGTCGTGGAGAGCCCCACGGGCTCCGGCAAGACCACCCAGTTGCCGATCATCCTCCACGAGGCCGGCTACTCCAAGTTCGGCCAGATCGGCGTCACCCAGCCCCGGCGCATCGCCGCGCTCTCCGTCTCCGACTTCATCGCGCGGCAGATCGGCACCACCGTGCCCGGCGTCGTCGGCTACAAGATGCGCTTCGAGGACAAGACCAACTCGACCACGGCCATCAAGATCATGACGGACGGCATCCTCCTCCAGGAGATGAAGCTCGATCCCGCCCTGTCCAAGTACGGCGTCCTCATGGTCGACGAGGCCCACGAGCGCAGCCTCAACATCGACTTCATCCTCGGCCTCCTGAAGCGCGTCATCGAGGCGCGGCCGGAGTTCAAGGTCATCGTCTCCTCCGCCACGATCAACGCGGAGGTCTTCTCCGAGTACTTCGGCGAGTGCCCCATCGTGAAGATAGAGACGCCGATGTACCCCGTCACCGTCGTCTACGACCCGCCGAGCCTCGGCGAGGCCGAGGGCGGCGACCGCTTCGCCGCGGAGGACGCCCTCCAGGCCAAGATCGAGGAGATCGTGGCGCGCGTCGTCGGCGAGGGCCGCGAGGGCGACATCCTGATCTTCCTCCCCGGCGAGAAGGCCATCAAGGACTGCATGAAGCGCCTGGCCTTCGGCCCCGTCGGCGACCGCCTCCACATCATCCCCCTCTACGCCCGCCTCGGCAAGGACGAGCAGGAGCGCGTCTTCGAGCGGCCGCCCCAGGGCAAGACCAAGGTCGTCATCTCCACGAACATCGCGGAAACCTCCGTGACGATAGACGGCATCACGAGCGTCATCGACTCCGGCCAGGCCAAGCTCAACTTCTACAACCCGCGCAGCTTCACCTCGAGCCTCATCGAGACCCCGATCTCCAAGGCCTCCTGCAACCAGCGCAAGGGCCGCGCCGGCCGCACCCGCCCCGGCGTCTGCTACCGCCTCTACGCGCGGAGCGACTTCGAGGGCCGGCCCCTCTTCACGACGGAGGAGATCTACCGCACCGACCTCACGGAGGTCGTCCTCCGCATGGCCGAGCTCGGCATCTCCGAGTTCGAGCGCTTCGAGTTCATCTCCCAGCCCCCGAAGTCCGGCATCCTCGGCGCGGAGGAGGCCCTGGCCCTCCTCGACGCCCTGACGCCCGAGCGCGGCCTCACCAAGGTCGGCGAGATGATGTGCGCCTTCCCCCTCCTGCCGCGCCACAGCCGCATCATCGTGGAGGCCATCCTCCAGCGGCCCGACGTCGTGGAGGAGGCCCTCGTCGGCACGAGCTTCCTCTCCACGACGAGCCCCTACGTCCTCCCCCCCGGCGAGGAGATGGAGGCCCGGCGCGCCCACCACGCCTTCCGCGACCCCGCGGGCGACTTCGTCTCCTACCTCCGCATCTTCCAGGCCTTCCGGGAGGCCAAGGACAAGGCGAAATTCTGCGAGCGCAGCTACCTCGACGAGCGCACGATGCTCGAGATCGTCCGCATCAAGGAACAGCTCGAGCTCATCGTCTCCGACCTCGGCGTGCCCGTGGTCGGCGGCGGCAGCGTGGAGGACTACCTCTCCTCCGTGAGCCGCGGCCTCATCC
>JAEUJG010000597.1 GCA_016794765.1 Spirochaetaceae bacterium
GGCTCGACCACGAACTCGCGGTCATCGGCGAAAAGGGCTTTTCCGACTACTTCCTCGTGGTGCGGGACATAACGCGCCGGGCTTCCCGGAGCTGCGGCCGGGGCAGCGCCGCGGCGAGCGTCGTCTCCTACGCCCTGGGCATCACGGACGTCGATCCCCTCAAGCACGGGCTCTATTTCGAGCGCTTTCTCAACCCCGGCCGCAAGGACCCGCCGGACATCGACGTGGACTTCGCCTGGGACGAGCGCGACGCCCTGCTCGCGGAGACGGTGGCCGCCTTCGGCGAGACGCGGGCGGCCAGGGTCGCGAACCACGTCCGCTTCCAGCCCCGCTCGGCGCTGCGCGAGGCGGCCCGCGCCTACGGGATGCCGGACGGGGAGATCGCCGCCTTCGAGCGCCGCCTCGCCGCCGACCGCGCGGCCGCCCTGGCCGAGGCCGACGAGGACTGGCGCGCGATAGCTGAACTCGCGCCGCGGCTCGCCGGTTTTCCGCGGCACCTCGGCGTCCACTCGGGCGGCCTCGTCGTCGTGCCGGACGAGCTTGCCGCGCGCCTGCCCCTGGAGCGCACGGGCTCCGGCATCCGCGTCGTGGCCTGGGACAAGGAGGGCGTGGAGGCGGCCGGCCTCGTCAAGATCGACCTCCTCGGAAACCGTTCCCTCGCCGTCGTGCGCGACGCCCTCGCGAACCTGGCCGACAACCGCGCGGAGGCGAGCCCGGGCTACGGCGAGGGGGAGGCCTTCGGCGCCTTCCCCCCCCCTCCCGACGATCCCTCATGGACGCCCCTCGAGGATCCGGGCACGATCGAACTCCTCGCGCGCGGGGACACGATGGGCGTCTTCTACGTCGAGAGCCCGGCGATGCGGCGCCTCCAAATCAAGACGGGCCGCGGCGATTTCGAGCATCTCGTCATCCACTCCTCGATGATCAGGCCGGCCGCGAACCGCTACATCGACGAGTACATCGACCGGCTCGGCGGCAAGCCCTACGAGCCTCTCCACCCCCTCGTCGGAGACCTCCTGGCCGAGACCTTCGGGATCATGTGCTACCAGGAGGACGTCTGCAAGGTCGCCGTGGCCCTGGCCGGCTTCACCCCCGCGGAGGCGGACGGCATCCGCAAGGTCCTGTCCAAGAAGGACGCCGTCACGCGCCTCGCCGCCTATCGCGAACAGTTCGTCGCGGGCGCCCGGGCGCGCGGGGTGGCCGACGAGGCGATCGGGGAAATCTGGAAGATGATCGAGTCCTTCTCGGGCTACTCCTTTGTGAAGGCGCACTCGGCGTCCTACGCGATGCTGTCCTTCCGCTCGGCCTACCTGCGGCGGCACTTTCCGGCCGAGTTCATGGCGGCGGTCATCTCCAACCGGGGCGGCTATTACAGCGTTCTGGCCTATGCGAGCGAATCGCGGCGCATGGGACTGACCCTCCTTCCGCCCGACGTCAACACAAGCCTGCTGCGCTGCCGCGGCAGGGGGAAGGAGCTCCGCTTCGGACTCGGGATGATAGGCGGCCTGAAAGCCGAGACGGCCGAGGCCATCGTCGCCGAGCGCCTGCGGGGAGGCACCTTCGCTGGGCCCGAGGAGCTCGCGGCGCGCGTCCGCCTGGACCGGAGCGACGCCGAGGCCCTGGCCGGCGCGGGCGCCCTGGACGGACTCGGGTCCGCCCAAGCCCGCGCGGGCAAGCTCATGCGGCTCTTCGCCGCCATCGCGGCCGCCGAGGGCCGGGCCCGCGCCGGCGGCGCCGAACTCTTCGAACCCGCGGTCCCGGGCGGGACCGAGCGCGTCGGCGGTGGCGTCGGCGGCATCGGCGGCATCGGCGGAGGCGACAAGGCCGCGGCGATGGCGCGGGATCGCGTCGCGGATTCCCCGCGGCGCCGCCTGGAGGCCGAGATGAAGTACCTCGGCACGACCCTGGCCGCCCATCCCTTGAGTCTTTGGCCCGAGGCGATGGCGCGTCCGAGGACCCTCGCCCGCGACCTGCCGCGGCTCGTGGGCAGGCGGGTGGAACTGCTGTCCTGGCCCGTGACCGCCAAGGAGGTCCTTACCGCCGCCGCCGAGCCGATGGAGTTCGTTTCCTTCGAGGACGAGACCGCCCTCTACGAGGCGGTGCTCTTCCCCGAGGCCTTCCGCCGCTTCAAGCGCCACCTCTTCGAGGAGCGTCCCCTCCTGGTCCGCGGCCTCGTCGAGGAGGACCGCGGCGCGGTGGGGCTCACCGTCGGCGAGATCGTTCCCCTCGAGGAAAGCCGGGAATCAGGGGGAAAGGGGAACGCCGGCGGCGCCTTCGGCGGGGAGGCGGATCAGGGCTTGCGGTAGATGTTGAGGCCGATCTTGATCTCTTCCTTTCCCGGGATCGAGACGTTGCCTTCGGTCGAGGCGATGATGAGGCTCTTTCCCGAGGAGGAAAGCCCGAATTCCTTGGTGATGTCCACGGTGATGGTGAGCTTGTCGCCCTTGAGATCCATCTCGACATTCTTCATGTTGCGCTCCTTGATCCATGTGCGTCGCCGCCATGATAGCACGCGCGGGGGCTCTTGTTCCCCTGCCGCGGCGCGCGCGGCGCGGGTCCCCGCCGCGGCGAGCCTCATCCCTCGCCCGTTCGGCTCCTTTTCGGCAAGGTATAAAAAAGACCCGCCAAAGGCGGGTCTTGCTTTATAGCGCCGAAAGGGAGTCGAACCCTCGTCTCCAGCTTGGAAGGCTGGGGTAATAGCCGTTATACGACCGGCGCGAACGATATCATGCTAGCATTTTCGGCGGCGATGGTCAATCGGGAGGCGAGTCCTCCCGCGTCGCGGCCGGCCGACTTGGCCGCGGCTCGCGCTCGCTTGAAAGCGAACTTCCGTGCGCGGATGCCGCGCCGCGGAATCGCCTTGCGAAGTGTCAGCGCAGGGGAAAATGCTGTTCGCAGGTATGGGAACCCTTCACGGCCACGTGTCGCAAGAGGCAACGTCCCTCGGAACCCGCGTCCGCCTGGATCTTGGTGCGGGAAGGATCGAAGGAACGCCGGCCGTCCCACTGGATACAGCCGAGGCAACGCTTCGTTCCGACAGGATGCATCTCTTTCATGAATTGTTCTCCTTCTCCAGCAGGATTATACGCTCCCCTCGAAATCTGGCAAGGACTTTTTTCACGAGGCGCGTTGCGCGGCGGCGCAGTGGGGCGGACGGGAGCCGGAGCTTCCGCGAAGGCCTTGCGGGCTTTCGGGAGCGGGGACGGTAATCCCCGGCTTTCTGGATTTGGCGGCCGGTTCGGCTTAGACTCAACCATGCAGACCATTCATGGAGGTGTCCGATGCCCTCGAGACCGATTCGCCTTTTCGTCGCGGCGATCCTCCTGGCCCTCGCCGCGGATGCCTACTCCCAGGAAAGGCTCCTCATGGTCACGGAGGAATGGCCGCCCTTCCGCTTCGCCGAAGCCGGCGGTCCGGCGGGGCTCGGCGGCTTGGATATCGACCTGTGCCGCCGGCTTGAAAAGCTCCTCGGCGTCACCATCGAGATCCAGGTCCACCCTTGGCCACGGGCCCTCGAGATGCTCAAGTCCGGCCAGGCCGACATGATGACGGGGGTCGCCTATACCGCCGAGCGCGCGGAGTACCTATCCTACGTGCCTACGCCGTACTTTTCCGTGACTCCGGTCTTTTACGCGCCAAAGGGCAAAGGCGCCCTCGTCCGCGCCTATGAGGATCTCGTCGGCCAGTCCATCGGCCAATCCAAGAGCACGGCCTATTTCGAGCCCTACAATTCGGATTCGAAACTCACCAAGATCACGCTCGGCAGCGAGGCGCAGATTCTCCAGATGCTCGCCCTCGGCAGGATCGACCTGGCCATCGGCACCGATCCCAACATCTCCTACGACATAGCCAGGCTCGGCTACCGGGGCTCCCTGGAACGGACCGTCTTCCAACCCGCGGTCAAGACCGATCTTCGTATCGCGCTGTCGAAGCGCTCGCCCGCCGCCTCCTTGGTCGAACGCATGGACGAGGCCATCCGCTCCCTGGTCGCGGAGGGCGGCATCGAGGCCATCGCGGCGAAGTATCGGTGATGATGGAAAGGCCCAAGCCTCGCCGCCCCCCGGGAAGGCGGCCTCGCCGCCTCCTCGAGGAGATCCAGGTCCTCTCGATCGTCATCTCCACCCTCATCATCATCGTCGTGGAGACCGTCTCCCTCTCCCTGACCTCGAATTCCATGGTTGCCGACCTGAAGAAACGGTCCATGGTCACCGCCAGCGAGACGGTCGCCCTCCTCGAGGATCCGCTCTACAACGTCGACGACCCGCAAGCGGTGCGCATCGGCGAGGCTCTCCTCTCCTCGGGCCGGATTTCCGGCATCGTGCTCGAATCCACCGCGACGGGCTTGCTCATGAGCGTGACCGCCTCCGGGAAGGATTCGCTCATTCCGCCCCTGTCCCGGGAAATCCTCCGCGAAGGGCTCAAGCTCGGAACCGTGCGCCTCAGCTTCAGCGACGCGGACGTGACGCGGATCCGGAGCCTCTTCGGCTCGATCACCCTCGTCGTCCTCGTCGCGGTCCTGGCCGCCAACATCCTGGCCTACCGGTTCATCATACGCCGGCGCCTAAGCCGTCCCATCGCCGGAATAGCGTCGGGCATCGACGCGATAGCCGACGGCCATTACGACCGGCCGATTCCTGAGAGCGAGTACGAGGATCTCAACCTCCTCGTCCGCCTGATCAACGACATGGCGGCGAAGGTCCTTTCCAAGAGCAGGGAACTCCTGGACGCGAACGCCTTCCTCGAGATGCGCGTGGCGGAACGGACGGCGGCCCTCGAGGATTCGATGTCCGGCCTCCGCCAGGCCCAGGCCCTCCTCGTGGAATCGGAAAAGCTCTCCGCGCTCGGCCATCTCTCGGCCGGAATGGCGCACGAACTCAACACGCCGCTCGGGGCGATC
>JAEUJG010000625.1 GCA_016794765.1 Spirochaetaceae bacterium
AGCCTTCACCGGCCTTCGCGTACTCCGGCCGGGGAGGGCTGAAGATATCGAGCACCAAGGCCCCGTCGGGGCCCGCCACAAGGCCGTGGGGGACGCCGGAGGGCGTTTGCCAAAAATCCCCGACCGCCATCGCGCGCTCCCCGCCGTCCTGGATCCTGACGCAGCTCCCCTCGAGCAGGAGCCCCCATTGCTCCTCGGGATGACTGTGGACGCGACCTGCGGCGCCCGGCTCGAAGCTGACGACGGAGAGCATGAGCCGCTCGCCGGGGAATACGCGGGTCGTAACCCCTTCCGCCAGCTTCCGGCGGATCCCCTGCTCCAGGTCCCGCAGGTTGTACGACCACCGATCCGCCGGTCCAAGGCTCGCTTCGCCCATGCTCTCCCCCTCTTGTTCCAACGCGATGCCGTCCATTCTGCCCGAGGCCGCCTTCCTCCGTCAAATGGAAACCCGCGCCCCTCGCCGGCGCAGCCCCCGGACGGGCGGCTTCAGTCGCCCTCGAATTTTGCGTGGATCTCCTCGAACTGCGCGATGTTCTCGAGGAAGATCCCGGCGATGTAGGGATCGAACTGGGTGCCGGCCGCCTTCCGGATCTCCTCCCGCGTGGTTTCCGGCGTCATCGGCGGCTTGTAGACGCGCTTGGAGAGCAACGCGTCGTAGACGTCGGCCAGGGCCATGATGCGGGCCTCGAGGGGGATGGCCTCGCCGGCGAGGCCCTGCGGATAGCCCAAGCCGTCCCAGCGCTCGTGGTGATGGAGGCAGATGCGGTAGGCCATGCGGAAGAGCTCGGAGTCGCTCTGCTGGAGGACTTTCTTGAAGGCGCCGGCGCCGGCCGTCGTGTGCGTCTTCATGGTCTCGAACTCCTCAGGGGTGAGGCGCCCCGGCTTGAGCAGCACCGCGTCCGCGACGGCCACCTTGCCCACGTCGTGGAGGGGGGAAACCCGGTAGATGCCCTCGATGAAGGACTTCGGAATCGCGTCCTTGTAGCGGGGGCTGTGCGAGAGCCGCTCGGCGAGGAGCACGCAATAATTGCGAGTCCGCTCGAGATGGGCGCCGGTCTCCGGGTCGCGGGACTCGGCGAGATCGGCGATGGCGAAGGTCAGCGCGCGATAGGCGCCGAGCAGCTCGTGGGAGGTCTGGTGCACCAGGGCGGAGAGGCGCTTGGTCATCAGCTTGGCGATGCTCTGCGCCATCGCCGGATCCTGGTCGAGGAGGGACTCGAAGTCGGCCTTCCCGAGGGAAAGGCATTCGGTCCTCTCCACCGCCCTGACCGTGGCCGAACGGACCTCGTCGGAGATGAGGGCCATCTCGCCGCAGACCTCGCCGGGCTCCTTCCGGTCTATCTCGCGCTGGCCCCAGCCCATGTCGCTCAGGACCGAAACCCTGCCCGCGACGATGACGTACATGGTGTCGCCGGCCTCGCCCTCGCGGCAGACGCAGGTGCCGGCCTCGAAGACGACGGGCCTGAGACAGGCCGCGATGCGCGCCACGGACTCGGGCCCCAGGCCGGAAAACAACTCGCTGCGATCGAGGATATCCCGCAAGCTGCCCATTTTTTATTCCTTTGGCCGAAGGTTTCTCCTAAGCCGAAGCGGCCGGCGCACCTTCTCCCTTCTCAAGTCTCATCGTTCCGCCGGGCCGATGCAAGGCTGGCAAGACCGATCGCCGGGAACTAGACTCGTAGAGGAGGCGACCATGCGCAACGCGACCATCGCCGGCGACGCGGCCGGGCGGCGCTCCGGAAACCGGAGCCTCGGAAGCGAAGGACGGAAGCCGTTCGCCCCTGCCCTTCTCGGCCTGG
>JAEUJG010000633.1 GCA_016794765.1 Spirochaetaceae bacterium
GGGGGATCAGGGGATGCGGGGCTTGCCGTCGAATCCGAAGGCGATGAGTTCCTGCAGGCTCTTGTCGTCCGTGGTCCGGGAGCGGACCATGCCGTTTACCGGGACGGCCGCGTGGAACCAGGACTCCGTCTCCACGTTGAAACCGAGGACCTTGGTCTTGGCCTTGATGACGTTCGTGCCGGAAAAGGAACCCGCGGGAACCTGGACCTGGCCGCCGTCGGCGTAGTCGGACAGGTTGACCACCAATTTTTCGTAACTCGACTTCATGATGGCCTTCATCATGGCGAGGGCGGGGCCTTCCGTCGTCGATACGGTGCCGTCCTTTTCGAGCGTCTTAAGCCACACGAGTTCTATCTTCGAGGCGTCGCCGGTCTTCATCGCGAGGTCATAGTTCCCGAGGAGCATCTGCGTCACGGTTTCCTTGCCGGACTTGTCGATGGCGGTGTTCTCGATGACCCATCCGCCCTGCTCGGCCCGCACCACCAGGGTCTTGGCGATGGATTCCCGCTTGCCCTTCGTGAGGTTTCCGAGAACCACGTACTGGCCCGGAGCCCACGGCATGGGATTGCGGAACTGGCCCTTGGCGGGATAGACGGCGGCGTTGGAGACCCAAAGGGCGTCCAGGGCCTTCGACTGCGCTCCGGCCCCGAGGACGCCGAGGAGAAGCGCGAGCACCGGAACGATGACTACTTTCTTCATGATTACCTCCGCGCACAGTGTAGGGGAGAGCGGCGCGGATTTCCAGAAGCTGAAGGGGCAAATCGGGCGGTCAGCGACCGAAGGCCGCGAGGACGGCCTCGGAGAGTTCCCGCCGGAAGGGATTGAGGTCGCGCGGCTCGGGGACGTGGAGGCGGTTGGCCAGGAGGGCGATGACGAGGCCGGAGCCGGGATTGACGTGGAGGTAGGTGCCGGTGAAGCCGGTGTGGCCGGCCCCGCCCGAAGGGTAGTTCGCTCCGAGCTGGAAGCCGAGGCCCCGCCCGAATCCGCGGTCGCGCAAGGCTTCCTCCGCCAAGCCCGGCGCGAGGAAGGCCCGCCCCCCCACCCTGCCCCCCTCGAGGTAGAGGCGGCCGAGGCCGCAGAGGTCGCGGGCGTCGGAGAAGATCCCCGCGTGGCCGGCGGCCCCGCCGAAATAATAGTGGCAATTGCCGTCGTCGGGCTCGCCCAGGATCGCCGTCGATTCGTCGCGCCAGGCGTCGAAGGCTAGGCCGAGGGCGGCGACCATGCCCCGCTCGACGCGGTTCCCGTATTCGGTGGCCGCGACGGAGCCGGGGCCGGCGGCCGCGTCGCCGCCGAAGGGCCGGGCGGGCCGGGCGTAGGTTGTGCGCCCGAGCCCCAGGGGTTCGAGGACGAGCGCTTCGACGGCTGCGTGAAGGGCCAGGCCGGCGGCGGCCTCGACAAGGCGGCCGAGGAGCATGAAGTTCAGGTCGGAATAGATCATCCCGCCCGTGGGGGGATGGGCCTCGAGCAGGTCCGCGAGGACGGCCTCGAAGCTCTCCCCTCGCCGCGTATAGCAGGGGTACCAGTAATGGATGCCGGAGGAGTGCGCGAGGAGGGAGGCGAGATCGGCGCGGGCGAGACCGCGGGCAAGGCGGTCGCGGAGCTCGGGCCCGAGGCGGAGCGGCTCCGCGAAGCGCTCGAGGAGGGCGGGTAGCGGGGCCGCGAGGTCGAGCTCGCCCAGGCTCGCCAGGCGGAGGACGGCCGTTGCCGTGAAGAGCTTCGAGAGCGAGGCGAGGTCGAAGAGCGTATCCGTTCGCATGCGCTCGGGCGCGGAGCCGGGTCCGAGGGCGTCACCGCGGACGGCCTCCCCCCAGGCCTCCTCGCAGACCAGGCGCCCTTCCCGCTCGACGCGGAGGACGGCGCCCGCGAAGGCGCCTTCCGCGAGGCCCCGCGAGGCGAGGGCGTCAATGCCCGCGAGGCCGTCCGCGGCGCTCACCGCGGGAGGCTCCGCTTCTTCACCATGAGGATCTCCGCGATGCCCGGGCGCGCGAAATCGGGGAGGCTTCCGGCCTTCCGGTAGCCCCGCTTTTCGTAAAAGCCCTGCGCCCGCAGGTTGAAATCGGAGACGAGGAGGCACCAGTCGCGGCCGACCTTGGCGGTACGAGCCTCGAACTCGTCCATCAGCGCGGTGCCGAGCCCCGCGCCGCGGAG
This sequence comes from Spirochaetaceae bacterium, assembly GCA_016794765.1. Taxonomy (GTDB): domain Bacteria; phylum Spirochaetota; class Spirochaetia; order Treponematales; family Rectinemataceae; genus JAEUJG01. The sequence continues at coordinate 2,149 of JAEUJG010000633.1, forward strand.
CGTCTCGTCGACGGCGATGAGGCGGAGGTAGGGCGCGCTCGAGAAGGCGCCGCTCGGATCGATCCAGGCGAAGCCGGCCACGCGTCCCGCAAGTTCGGCGACGAAGAGTTCGCCGCCCGAGTCGAGGGCGGCCACGAGGGTGGCGGCGAGGGCGGCGGGCTCGAAGCCGTAGCGCTCCCCGATGGCTGAGGCGCAGGCGATGGCCGCGCAGGCGGGCGCGTCATCGCGCCTCATGGGCCGCAAGGCGGGCGCGGGCGCCGGAGCGCCGGGCTGGGCGGCCATCAGGGCTTGAGGGGCTCGAGGCCCGTGAGGGAAGCGGCGAGCGCGGGGCCGGGAAAGACGCCTCCCGGCGCGAGCCTCGGGGATTCGTCCTCGTAGCCGAGGCCGCCGAAGGGATCCTCGGCGAGGAGGAGGGGCGCGTCGAGGTCGCACCAGGCGCAGAGGGGAGCGAGGAGGAGGGCCGAGCCCGCGCCGAGAGAGGTCTCCACCATCGAACTCAGCATCGCGCGCAAGCCCTCGTCCGCGGCGGCGCGGATGAGGGCGAGGCTGGCCGCGGGTCCGCCGTTCTTCGCGGTCTTCACGACGAAGCCGGCGAGGGACGGCGCCTCCCGCGCGTAGCGCCGTAGGTCGTCGAGGCTCCGCGCGCTCTCGTCGAGGAGGATGGGAATGGCCGTGGAGGCCGCCAGGCGCTCGAACTCGGCGGGACTGCCCGCGATCGGCTCCTCGAGGAGCTCGATCCCGAGGCGCTCCAGTTCGCGGAGCTTTCCGGGCGCCTCCGCGGGACTCCAGCCCTGGTTCGCGTCGACGCGGATGATCGCCTCGGGAAGGCGCTCGCGGAGGAGGCGGATTCGCTCGATGTCGCCCGGGATGCCCGCCTTCACCTTGAGGCGCCGGAAGCCGCAGGAGGCCGCGACGGCGGCCATCGCCTCGGGATCGTCGTCGTAGGCGACGGTGAAGGAGGTCGGCGGCGCCGAGGCCGCTTCGGCTCCCGAGCCGAGGCCGAGGAGCTCTGCCTCCGTTTTTCCCTCCAGCCGGGCGCGCAGGGAAAGCAGGGCGGCCCCGAAGGCGGCGCGGCTCACGGGATGCGCGAACTCGGGAGCGGACTTTCCCTCGAGCGGGAAGGAAACGCCGTCCGAGAGGGCGGCGAGGCCCCGCCGGAGGTCGGCCTCCACCTCGTCGATCGTGAGATGGTAATAGGGCACGATGGGCGCCTCGCCCCAGGCGACGGCCTTCCCCTCGCGGAGTTCGAGGAAGAGGTTCTCGCGGAACGAGTAGGAGCCGTGCGCTATCCTGAAGCCGTTCTTCAAGGGGAGCTTCAGCCTGAAAAGCCTGATTTCCATGATGTTCCTCGCCTTCTTGCCCTTCGCCCGGGGGGCAACTAGGCTTCCCCGTAGAGGAAGCAGGAAACCTCGTGGCCCTCCGCGACGGCGCGGAGGTTCGGGGCCGAGAAGGCGCAGCGCTCCATCGCCTCGGGGCAGCGCTCGCGGAAGGGGCAGCCCTTGCGCTCGGCGCTCGGCGAGGGCACGTCGCCCTTCAACAGTATGCGCCGGCGGCTCCGCTCCTTCTCCGGATCGGGAAGGGGCACGGCCGACAGGAGAGCCCGGGTGTAGGGGTGCATCGGATTCTTGTTGAGCTCCGCGGCGGAAGCCGTCTCCACAACGCGGCCGAGGTACATGACCGCGATGCGGTCGCAGAAATACTCGATCACCGCGAGATCGTGGGCGATGAAGAGGAAGGTGAGGTCGAAGTCCTTCCGCAGGTCCTTGAGGAGGTTCAGGATCTGGGACTGGATGGAGACGTCGAGGGCTGAGACGGGCTCGTCGGCGATGATGAGCTTGGGTCCCAGGGACAGGGCCCGCGCGATGCCGATGCGTTGGCGCTGGCCGCCCGAGAACTCGTGCGGATACCGCCTCGCGAAGGAGGTCGAAAGCCCGCAGCGCTCCATGAGGGAGAGGGTCCGCCTTTCGATCTCCGCCTCGTCCGCGTCCACGATGCCCAGCCTCGCGTAGATGCGCAGGGGCTCGGCGATGATGTCGAAGGCGCGCATCCGGGGGTCGAGGGAGGAGTAGGGATCCTGGAAGACGATCTGGAAGTGCCGCCGGGCGCGCCGCAGGTCCTTCGGGGAGAGGGAGCCGAGATCCTCGCCGGCGAAGCGGATGCTGCCCGCCGTCGCTGCCTGGAGCTGGGCGACGGCCATCGCCGTCGTCGACTTGCCGCAACCGGACTCGCCGACGAGGCCGAGGGCTTCGCCCTTTTTGACGCTGAAGTCCACGCCGTCGACGGCGCGGACGAAGCCCGCCTTTCGCCTGAAGATGATGCCCTTGTGGATGGGAAAGTGGACCTTGAGGCCCCTGACCTCGAGGAGGTTTTCGTCGTCGCTCATGGTTTCGGGCCTTCCTTCGCGTGGAGCCAGCAGCTGACCCGCCGGGGCGCGCGCCCCTCGAGGAGGGTCTCCGGCGGGTAGGCCTTGCGGCAGATGTCCATCGCGCGCGCGCAGCGCGGATGGAAGGGGCAGGCGTCGGGCATGCCGACGAGGCTCGGGGGCGAGCCGGGGATCGAATAGAGGCGCCCGTCGCTTCCCGTGCGGTCGGCGCGGGGGATGGAGTCGAGGAGGCCCCGCGTATAGGGATGCTTCGGGTCGTAGAAGAGGTCGTCCACCTGGGCCCGCTCGACGATGCGGCCCGCGTACATCACGCAGACGGTTTCGCACATCCCGGCCACGACGCCGAGGTCGTGCGTGATCATGATCACCGCCGTCCGCTTCTTGGCGGCGAGGCTCTTGATGAGGTCCAGGATCTGGGCCTGGATCGTCACGTCCAGGGCCGTCGTCGGCTCGTCGGCGATGAGGATGTCCGGATCGCAGGAGAGGGCCATCGCGATCATCACGCGCTGGCGCATGCCGCCGGAGAACTGGTGGGGATACTCGTCCGCCCGCCGCTCGGGATCGGGGATGCCGATGAGCCGGAGGAGTTCGATCGCCTTGGCCCGCGCCTCGCGCCTCGAAAGCCCGTGGTGGAGCCGCAGGGCCTCGCCGATCTGGAGGGAGACGCGGAGCACGGGGTTGAGGGAGGTGAGGGGGTCCTGGAAGATCATGGAGATGTTCCTGCCCCGCAGGACCCGCACCTCCTCCTCGGAGACGGCGAGGAGGTCGCGCTCGCCCTCCCCCGCCGCGTGGAAGAGCACCTTGCCGTCCACCGTCTTGCCCGGCGGGCTCGGGACGAGCCTGAGGATCGAAAGGTTGGTGACGGACTTGCCCGAACCCGACTCGCCAACGAGGCCTAGGGTCTCGCCCCGGCGGAGGTCGAAGGAGATGCCGTCCACGGCCTTCACGAGGCCGTACTCGGCGCGGAACTCGGTCTTGAGGCCGGTCACCTTGAGGATGATGTCGTCGTCGCTCATGCTGCCGCCTATCGCGCGTTCTTGAGGCGCGGGTCGAGGATGTCGCGGAGTCCGTCCCCGAGCAGGTTGAAGCCGAGGACGAGGAAGACGATCGCGAGCCCGGGATAGACCGCGGTCCAGGGGGCGATGACCATGACCTTGCGGCCGGCGGAGAGCATGTTGCCCCACGAGGGGTAGGGCGGCTGGACGCCCAGGCCGAGGAAGCTCAGGGAGGATTCGAGGAGGATGGCCACCGAGAGCGACAGGGAGACCTGCACGATGAGCGGCACCAGGATGTTCGGGAGGAGGTGCCGGAAGAGGATGAAGCCCGAACTCGCGCCGTTGGAGCGCGCGGCGCGGACGAACTCGCTCGACTTGATCGTGAGGACGGCGCCGCGGCTCACGCGGGCGAACTGGGGGATGTAGACGATGCCGATCGCGAAGACGACGTTGTAGGTCTTCTCCCCGAGGATCGCCATCACGAAGATCGCGAGAAGGAGGGAGGGGAAGGAGAAGAGCACGTCGGCGACGCGCATCAGGACCTGGTCCCAGCGGCCGCCGAGGTAGCCGGCCCAGATGCCCATGAGGACGCCCGCGACGGCGCCGAGGGCCGTGGCGGAGAGGCTGATGACGAGGGAGACCGAGGCGCCCTTCATGATGCGGGAAAGGATGTCGCGGCCGAATTCGTCGGTGCCGAAGAGGTGGCCCGTCGCCAGGGAGGGCCCCTCGAGGAGATGCTCGGTGTCCATCGCGACGGGGTCGAAGGGCAGCCACACGAAGGAGAGGAGGATCGCGGCGACGTAGACGCCGACGATGGCGAGGCCCGTGAGGGCGATGCTGTTCTTGCGGAGCGCGCGCGTTTCCATGGCCTACCTCGAGGAGTCGTCGAGCCTGATGCGCGGGTCGACGAGGGCGTAGATGAGGTCCGTGACGAGATTCACGAGGACGAAGAGGGTCGCGATCACGAGGACGATGCCCTGGATGACGGGGTAGTCGCGCTGGTAGATCGCGTACAGCGCCAGCCGGCCCATGCCGGGCAGGGCGAAGACCTCCTCGATGACGATGGCGCCGCCGAGGAGATAGCCGGTATTAAAGCCCGCCACGGTGATGACGGGGAGGATGGCGTTCTTGAGGGCGTGGCGGAGGATCACCACGCGCTTCTTGAGACCCTTGGCCTTGGCGGTCCTGATGTAATCCATCTGCAGGACCTCGAGCATGCTGTTGCGCGTATAGCGCATGATGACGGCCGCTAGGCCGATGCCGATCGCGAGGGAGGGCAGGAAGAGCATCTTGAGGTTGCGCAGCGGCTCTTCGGTGAACTTCGCGTAGTTGCCCATCGGGATCCATCCCTGGAAGCCCGAGAAGGCCAGGACCATGAGGGAGGCGAGCCAGAACTGCGGCAGGGAAAGGCCGAGGAGGCCGACGATCCGGTTGACGACGTCCCGGAAGGGATTCTTCCTGAGCGAGGAGAGGATGCCCTGGGGAATGCCGATGAGGAGGGCGAGGCCGAGGGCGAAGACCGTGAGCTCGAGGCTCAAGGGGAGCCGCGAAAGGATGTCGGGCAGGACGGGCCGGCCCGTGCGGAGGGAATAACCGAAGTCTCCCTGGAGAAGGCGCCCGAGCCACTCGACATAGAGGACGGGCACGGGCCGGTCCTCGCCGAAGATGCGCCTGAGTTCCTCCATCTGCTCTGGCGTCGCCTCCACCTGGGTGCCCAGGTACATCTGGAGGGCCGAGCCGGGTATGAGGCGAACGAGGAAGAAGACGATGATCGATACCCCGAAGAGGACGGGAATCAATGACAGGAGTCTCTTGGCGATGTATCTGCCCACGTGCCGCTCCGGAAAGGTAAATGGTGGTCGAGGATGGAAGGCACGCCCCCCCCGAA
>JAEUJG010000648.1 GCA_016794765.1 Spirochaetaceae bacterium
CGCCTCGAGGTACTACCCCGGCTGGGGCGACCTCCGCTGGGAAACGCCCGGCCTCTTCGCCTGGGCCTACCTCCGCGGCGGCATCGAGCGGCTGTTCTCCGGCGCCTTGGGCGGCGACCTCGCCGTGGCGATTTCCGCGGCTGCGAGAACCGAACCCGCCGGCTCGATCCTCGCCTTCGGCACGCCCCTCTCCCTCGGCCTCGAACTCCACTGGTACGCGCCGGAGGGCGGCCGCGTCATCTCCCTCTACGGCGCCGGCGAGTGGGACTATGTGGATTCCTGGTACTTCGGCGGGGGCATCGGCATCGGCTTCGCGCTGTAACCCTTCCGGGCTTGACTCCGGATGCGCGATTCCACTAGAGTTGCCCCGAAACGAGCCGCGGGGATCGTGGAATGCGGTGAGAAACCGCAGCGGACCCGCCACTGTAACCGGGAATCAACCCGACTTCGCGCCGTCGCGGGAGCGACAGCGCGGCCATTGCGGCCTCCAGGAGGCCGTGAGAAGGCGTCGGGGACTCGAGACGATCCGGGAGCCAGGACACCGACCCGCGGCCGGTCCCGACGCCTCCTTCAGGGGAAGGCGCGGGGCGAAACTTCGAGGACCGAGGATCGCCGTGCCCAACCGTCAATCCACCCGGACCCCCGCGGGGTCCGCGCGCTCCGGCTCACCAGTCTCTCTTTCCCCGCCGGACATGGAACAGAAGCACCACATCACCGTCGCATGACGCGACCCTCGCGTCCTCCATCGGTCCCGCCGCGCGCGGGACCGGAAGGAGCAACGCATGCGCAGACTGTTGTGCGCGGCCGCCCTTGTCCTCGCGGTATCGGGACTTGGCGCGGAAGAAAAGGAATCCCTCTCGGGAACCATCGAGATCCTGGCGCCGGCTTACAGCCCCTTGGCCGCCGCGCCGGGCGCGCCCGTCGCCGTCATCTCGGCCGATGACATCGAGGCGAGCGGGGCGAGGGATCTCGCCGAAGTCCTGGAATCGCAGGCAAGCGTCGTCCTGCGGCGCAACGGGGGCGGTGCCGGCCTCGCCACCGCCTCCATCCGCGGTTCGTCGGCGAACCAGGTTCTCGTCGTCGTCGACGGGATCCGCCTCAACGATTCCCGTGGCGGAGCGGTCGACCTCGGCGACATTCCGGTCGACTCCATCGAGCGCGTCGAGCTCCTGACGGGCGGCGCGAGCGCCATCTACGGCCCCGACGCCCTCGGAGGCGCGATAGTCATCACGACCAAGCGCGCCAAGGAAAATCGACTTTCCGTCGATCTCGCCAACCTTTCGTATCCCGGAGCGGTCGGAGCTTCCGGCGCTTCCGCTCTCGCCGACAGCCAGCGGCTTTCGCTCGACGCGGGATTCCTGCTTGGAGAGACCGATCTGGTGGTTTCCGCCTCGGCGGAGCGCGGACTCTCCGCCTACCCCTATGGCGGCGCCGAACTTCGCAAGGATTCCGCCTTTACGGGGGCGAACGCTCGGCTGGCCCTCGGCCTTCCCCTTGCCGGGGGGCGCTTCGGGCTGGCTCTTTCCGGAGCCTCCCGCGAGGCCGGCGTCGCGGGTTCGACCGCCTATCCCGCCAAGGCCACGCAGGGCGACGACTCCCTTCGCGGCTCCCTGTCCTTCGCGCATGACGCGTTGGTCGGCGGCCTGCTCGCCCTGTCCGCCACGGCGAACGGTTCCTGGTCGCGGCTCGACTATGAAGATCCCGGCTACGGCACCAAGGACCGCCACGACCTGCGCTCCGCCGGAGTCGACCTGCGCGCCTCGCTTTTCGCCACGAAGACGCTGGAGATCGGCGCCGGATGTTCGGGCCTCTTCGAGGCGGCGGAGAGCAGCGCCTTCGCCTCGGCCCAGGCGGGCCAACCCTCGCGCCTTTCGCTCGGCGCTTATCTCGCGCCGAAGTACCTGGTCGGCGACCGCTTCGTCCTCGCGCCGATCGCGAGATTCGACTGGGCCGACGACTACGCGGCCGGCTTCAGCTTCCTGGCGAGCGCACGGTGGAAGGTCCTGGAGGCCCTCGAACTCAAGGCTTCCGGCGGAACCGCCTATCGCGCTCCGACCTTCAACGAACTCTACTGGCCCTTCACCGACTATGGCTGGGGCTTCAGCGCGGAGGGCAATCCCAACCTGCGGCCCGAGAGCTCCGTCTCCGGAGACCTGGGCGTCGTGCTGTCGCTCGGCCCCTTCGAGCTTTCCGGTTCCGGCTTCGCGCGCTTCGTCGATGACCTCATCGTCTGGAGTTCCGATCCGGCCAGCAAGCCGGTCAACCTCAACCGTTCCTTCATGCCCGGCGCCTCCGCCAAGGCCACCCTGCGGATCGAGGCCCTGTCGCTTTCCGGGGATTACGAGTTCCTCAACCCCCTCGACCTCTCCGGCGGCGCGTCGATATCCGAAGCCCCACGCATCGAAAGCCTTCCGCGCCATCGGCTGAATATGGCCGCCGCCTGGACGGCTGCATCCTTCGAAAGTCGCCTTGCCCTTCGCTTCGCGAGCGACAAGGTTTCGGGCGCCAAGACCCTGCCCGGCGCCGTCCTGCTCGATCTCGGGGCAGGGTGGCGAATCCATGAAAAGCTCAAGCTCGCCATCAAGGTCGAGAACCTTTTGGATGTCCGGTACGAGGTCGTCTCGGGCTACCCGATGCCCGGCAGGAGCCTTCAGTCAAGCATGAGGTTCGAGCTCTGATTCCGGCTGGGGCGACGCTTCCGCCCCCGGCACATCGCCGCCCCGCGAGGGGCGGTTTTCATTTTCCGCCGGGCGCCGGCGCCAGGCGATAGCGGACGCCGATCTCGAGTTCCGTTTCCCTGCGCGCGGGATTGGCGATCGGGAAGGAGGCGCGGGCAAGATCGAGGGCGGCGCCGTCGAGCAGCGCGCTGCCCGAAGCGCCGACCAGCTTGACGGAAACCAGGTTCCCCGCCGCGTCGACCCGGAGAAGCAGCCGGGACGTCCCTTCCACGCCGCGCCGCCGCGCCGCTTCCGGGAAGACGAGTCTTTCGAGGAGCCGCGCCTCCACGTCGGCGAGGAGGCGCAGGGCGCCCGAACGGCGTTCGGCGTCGGCGGTCCGCCGCGCCGCCGCGAGTTCCGCGGCGACAAGATCCACCACCAGGGATTCGAGCGGGCCTCGGACGAGATTGGGGGCCGCGCCGTCGAAGCGCGTGCCCGCCGTCCTCCCCGCGCCGAGGACGAGTCTGGCCGCGCCGGTCCCCGAGGCCAGGGCTTCGAGCGCGGCGCCGCCGGCCGGTGGCGTGCCTTCGGCTTCCACCGTGTAGAGGCCGACGCCGAGGGACCGGGCCAGCTCGAGCGCCGCCGCGCAACTCGAGCCCGCCGCGGAAAGCGGCGCTCGGGGCGGCGCGTCCGTGGCCAGGAAAACAAGGCGGAGCGAACCCGGTCGCCAGGCCATGCCGCGGAGAGCCGCAAGGAGGGCCGCCCCGATGTCCTCGGGGATGTCGCCGCCGCCCGCGGCTTCGGCCATGGCCAGGCTGGCGCCGAAGGCTTCGGGGTCGGGCGTGAGGGGCCGCGCGCGGATTTGGTAGTCGTCTCCGGGGTCGCGGAAAAGGACGAGTCCGAGGCGAAGTGCCGGCGCGGGTTCGAGCCCGGCCGCGGCGTCGGCGACGGCGGAGACGGCGGCCTTGAGGTTCCCAAGGCTTGCCTTCATCGATACGGTCGTGTCGAGAACGAAGACGAGGTCGAGGTCTTGGTCCGTCACGCCCGGTTCGGGCCGGCCCCGCGGCGCGTCGGGCGAAGGATAGTCGCGGGCGGCGAGGGAGGCCCGAAGGCCGGAGGGAGCTCGGTCGACCGCCGATGCCGGAGCCTGGGCCGTCGCCGCGCCAAACGCGAAGCACAGCGCGGCGGTGGCGAGAGGGGCAACTTGGGCGCGATGGGTGTTCACGGGGGGATCCTATCCCGGAGGACCTCGCGTGTCGAGGGCGCTCCTACAAAGCCTCGGTCGCCGGGTCCGCCGCCCTGGCCTCGCCGCGGCGCGCGTAGCAATAGGCGCAGCCCGCGGGGCAGGCGCCGTAGGCGCCGATGTCCACGCTCGGGCAACAGCGGCAATCGGGTCGCTGGCCCGGATCGCGGCCGGCGGGGAGGGGCCTGCCCGCGATGCGCGACAGCAGCTCCGCGTCCAGACAGGGGCCCGGCTCGATGCCCGCCGCCGCCAGGAGCGCCGGTTCGGCGCAGCTCCGGGGCTCCATGCCGCGGCTCCGCGCGATCGCGGCCAGCTCCGCGGCGAGCGCGAGGGCCGCGTCGGAGGGGCCGAATCCGGGCCGCCTCCAGCCGGCCCCCGCGAGGCGCGTCCGCGTGCCCCGGTATTCGTCGAGGAGGGAGAGGACGACGCGGCGGCAGCTCCCCTCGAGGGCGGCGGCCAGGGCCGAGAAATTGCGGAGGTGGAAATCCCGGTCGAGGTCGGGAGCCGCCTTGCTTCCGGGGCCGCCGCGCCCGGCCAGGATGATCGGATCATAGCGCCAGACCACGGCTTCGGGGCCGCGGCGCGCCGCCAGGGCGACGAAGGCCGCGAGGGCCGCCGCCGTCGCCGGCACGCCGGGCTCGAGGGCTTGCGGATAGCCGGTGATCGTCACCTGCGTGAGGAAGGAAAAGCCGCGCCGCTCGAGCCCGTCGGCGCGGTCGAGGAGGGGGCGCGGATCGCGGGTCCAGAAGGCGAAGCACTCGACCGACTCGGGAACGAGGGGGACTCGGCGGAAGCGCCGCGCGTCGAAGGGATTCCGGACGAGGCAATAGCCCGCGTCGAGGCGCGCCGTGAACCAGTCCATGGCGAAGGCGGGGAGGTCGCAGCGGCGCGAGGCGGAGACGATCATCGGGCCCACTATAGCGCCATCGCGGCGCGGGCGCGAAGCTCCCCCCGACGGGGAGGCAGGCACGACGCGCGCGTGGGGGGGGCGTCCGCTCGGCAGGTCCGGGAGGGGAACCCGGGGCCTGCGTTTGACCTTTTGCGGCGACTAGGGTAGGCTGGGGAGGATGGAAAACGCGGAACGCGAGCTCCCCGATCGGCTCAAGACCCTTGGCGCCTATCTCGCCGCGGGAGCCCTGACGGCGGCCTTCTTCCTGGCCCTGCTCGCCGCGTACCGGCCCCCTTCCGACGCCCGCGTGGCGGCCGCGGACGTTTCGGTTTCGCGGGACGGGGCCCCCTTCGCGAGCGCGCGCCTGCCCTTCCTGACCTGCGCCACCGACTCCGGCGGCTTCACTCCGGGGCTCTATTCCTTCACCCTCGACATCGAGGCGCCGGCCGGCGCCTTAAGCGGGGGCGCGGTCCTGGTCCTTCCCTTTTTCGCCGGCAACTCGCTCGCGGCGCGCCTCAACGGCGAGCTCCTCGGCTCGCGCGGGGATCCTCTACGCGGCGATTCCTCCATCTGGAACGCGGCCCTCACCTTCTCCGTCCGGCCGGGCCTCGTCGGGGAGCGGAATCGGCTCGACGTCGAAATCCGCGGCGTCTACGAGGCTGGCATCTTCATCGCGCCCTACCTCGTCGATCCCGTGCGGCACCGGCTCCGGCTATTCGCCCTCGGCTTCTTCACCGACAAGGCGGTTTGGCTCCTCCTCGGGGCCGTGGCGGCGATGGGGCTCATCATGCTCGGCGCGGGCTACCTGTCCGGAACCATGATGGACGGCCGTCTCTTCCTCGGCTTCGCCTGCATGGCCCTCGTCCCCTTCCTCGTCGACTTCACGCTGATCGAACGCCTGCCCGTTCCTTTCCTCGCCTACAAGAAGGCGACGGTCGTTGCCCGCCATCTCGCGGGGGGACTCCTCACGGCCGCCTGCGTCAGGCTCCTCAAGCGGCGATACGACTTCTTCGCCCTCGCCTTCATCGCGAGCCAGGCCGTCTGCGTCCTTCTCGTCGCCTTTTATCCCGGCGACATGCCGGGGCTCAAGCGCCTCTACAGCTACACCTACCTGACTTCCATCCCCTTCCAGGGCTACCTGCTCTTCCTCGTGGCGAGTTCGGTGCGGGCGGACGCCGAGCGCCGCGTCCTCCTCTTCGGCGTGGCCGTCGCCTTCGTCACCGCCACGCGCGACGTGCTCGCGATGATGTTCTTCCCGAGCTCGCCCTTCATCTCACACTACGGCACCGGCGTCCTCGCGATATGCGCCACCGTCTTCATCGTCCGCGACATGCTCGTGAACTACCGCTCCCTCGTGCACGAGCGGCGGCGTTCGGCGATGTTCCAGGAGGAGGCGACGCGCGACGGCCTCACCGGCGCCTTCAACCGGAAGATCATCGCGCCCCTGGCCGGGGGCCTGGGAGCGGACTTCGCGGTGTTCTTCGTCGACCTCGACGACTTCAAGCTCGTCAACGACCGGCGCGGCCACGCGGCCGGCGACGCGGTCCTCCGCCACCTCGTGGAGACGATGCGCTTCAACCTCCGCGCCAAGGACTATGTCGTCCGCACGGGCGGCGACGAGTTCCTGGCCGTCCTTCCCGAATGCGGCCTGGCGAGGGCCGCCGAGCTCGCGGAGCGCCTCGTCGCGAGGTCGCCGCCACCGAGCTGTTCCCGCCCGCCGCGGCCCTTTCGCCGGGCTGCGAGCCGGGCTGCGAGCCGGGCTGCGAGCCGAGCGCCGAGGCGGGCCTGCGCTACTCGATTTCCGTCGGCGTCGCCGCCCGGCTCGGTTCGGATCCCGTCGGCCTCGAGGGCTTCCTGGCCGTCCTGGCGCGGGCCGACGCGGCCGCCTACGCGGCCAAGCGGGCCGGCAAGGGGAGGGTGGGCTATCCTCCCGAGTCCGCGGCGGCCGACCCCGCCCAGGCCGCTCCGGCCTGATTGGCGAGGCGCGCTCCGGGCGCCGCCGCCCCTTAAAAATCGAAGCGGACGAGGCCGCGCCGCGCCGCTTCCGCGACCGCCTCTCCCCGGCGGGATGCGCCGAGTTTGTCGAGGATCGATTCGACATGGGAGCGCACGGTGCGCTGGCCTATGCCGAGGGCGGAGGCGATCTCCGCGTTCGACCAGCCGTCGGCCAGGTATTCGAGGATTTCGCTCTCGCGCCCGCTCAAGCCCCGTTCCCCGTTGGGTTCACCGGCCCGGCGTCCCCGCGCGCCGGCCATGCCCGCGCCGGCCATGCCCGCGCCGGCCATGCCCGCGCCGGGTAGGGTCGCGGCATGACCGGCGGCGCCCGTCGGTGTCGGGCCTTCGATGGGTGGAGCCGGGACGGCGACGAGGTCGGCATCCTCGCCGGGCGCGGCCAAGGCGAGCCCCTCGACGGCCGCGCGCCGATGAAGTTCGGCCAGGAAGCCGGGTTCGGCGGCGGAGGTTCCCGCCGCCAGGCGAACCTTTAGCGGCCCGGTCCGCAGCCCCACGGCATTCCTCCACAGCCGCCCCATGACCAGCCTCGATGTCCGCGGGCCCGACCGCGCCTGCCTTCCTCCGCGGGAGCCCGGCCGGGCATGGCTTCCAGCGAGAGCACCTTGCCGGCGCGAAGCAATTTGAGGGCCAAGGCTTGGCTCGGTCGCGCCGCGTCGAGGGCCTCGCGGAGCTCACCGGGGCTTGCGGTCGCCACGCCGCCGACCGAGACGAGGAGGTCGCCGACGAGGATGCCGGCGGCGGCCGCGGGACCCTCCGCCTCGAGGCCCGCGACGAGGAGGGCGACCTTCCGCCCGTCGCCGAGGAGGGCCTCGTATTCCGCCGGCGCCTCGATGGGTACGGTGGAGATGCCGAGCCAGGCGCGTCCGGGGAAGCCGCGCTCCGCGATCTTCGACGCGAGGGCGGCGGCCCGGCCCGCGGGAATGGCCCAGCCCCGATTGCCCGGGCGGTCGGAGGCGACGAAGCCGGCCAGCTTGCCGTCGGGAGCGACGAGGGCGGCGCCCGAGAAGCCGGGGAAGCTCGCCCCGTCGGTCTGGATGTACTCTTCGCCGCCCGAACCGCCGACGAAGCGCACCAGGTCGAGGCGGAGCTCCGGGCCCTCCGGCGAGGGATAGGCTGCCGCCAAGAGGAGGGAGCCGAGGGCGGGCAGGCCCTCCGCGACCTGCCAGGCCGCCTCTGGCAGAGGCGCCTCAAGCTCGAGCGCGGCGAGGCCGATCCGGGAATCGAAGCCCTTCACCGTCGCGCGGAGTTCCTTGCCGCCCGGACCGAGGATGGCGAGGGACTCGCCGCCGGCAGCCTCCACCGCCGGCACGAGGAGGTACTTGCCGTCGAAGCTTAGAGCCGTCCTGCCGCCGAGTGGCGAGGGCACGTGGAAAAGCCGCGCGGCGGACGCCGCGCCGAGGGCGGCGATCGATCGCGAAAGAGAGTCGAGGGTGTCCATGGGGACCTCCGTCTTTCAAGATACTGACTAATTCCAAAATACGCGCCGCGCGCGGCTCGGGCATCGGCCGAAAGGCCGAGTCCTCCGGCCCCCTTGCCGCCGCCCCGCCGGGGGGCTACCATGCCGCGCGAGGAGTACTCCCCAATGCGCGTCAAAGGCCAAGCGGCCCTCTATCTCGCGGCGACCATCTTCGCCGTCGTCACCCTCTGCGTGAAGCTCGCCGCGCCCTTCTATGCGGGGCCCTATCTCTCGGCCTGGCGCTTCCTTATCGGCGCCCTGCTCTGCGTCGCGGCGCTCACCTTCGGCTTCCCGAGGACGCGGCCGAAGAGCCTCGGCACCGTCCTCCTCCGCGGACTCTTCGGCGCCTTCTCGATGATCGCGAGCTACGCGGCGATCACGCTGACCGGGCCCGGCCGCGCCACCCTCCTGTCAAACCTCTATCCCGTCTTTGTCGCGGTTTTCGGCGCCCTCCTCTTCGGCGAACGCTTCAGGGTCCGCAGCCTCGGCAGCCTTCTCCTCTGCGTCGCCGGCGCCGTCCTCGTCGTGCGCGACGGCAGCGGCGCCGCCCTGGCGGGCGACCTCCTCGCCCTCGCGAGCGCCCTCCTCGCGGGCCTGGCGGTGAATTTCGTGCGCCGCGCCTCGGCCCTCGGCGAGAATCCCTTCATCCTCTACCTGTCGCCCTGCCTCTTCGGCCTGCCGATGTTCGCCTTCGCCCCGGCGCCGGCCGCGGGCGGCGGCCTCGTCGGCGTCGCCCTCCTCCTCGCCGTCGGCGTCGGCGCCTTCGCGGCGCAGGCCCTCATGGCCTACGGCTACCGCAGCGTCCCGGCGGGGGAGGGCTCCATCGTCTTTTTCTGGGAGACCGCGCTCACGGTTTTCCTCGGCCTCCTCTTCGGCGGCGAGGTCCTGAACTGGCGCTTCGCCCTCGGCCTTGCGGTGATCATCGCGGGGCTCTGGCTCAACCGCGAGCCGCCGCGCCGGGGAAAGACCGCCTCCGCCCCCGCGTCCGCGCCCGCGCCCGAGCGAAGGCCCTAGCCGGTTCGGCGAAGCCGTACCGGCTAGGGCGAGGTTTCGGCCAAACCGCTCGGGCTCTGGCGCCGGTCCGCTCCTTCCGCTATGGTTCTAGCGGGGCTTCGCCGGGGCCGGCGCGACCTGGTCGCGCAGCCGGCCGCCGATCGCGGGCCCCGAGGAGCGATGTTCATGACGCGACGCGTATCGAAGGATTTCTTTTCGGCCGGTGCCGTGGCCTTCCTCGGCTATTCGTCGAAGAGCGAGGGCTACTGCGGCGAGATCAAGGAGGCGCTCGAGGGCGCGGGCATGACGGTGTTGCCGGTCAATTCCAACGCGGCGGCCGCGCTCAAGACTCCCGCGGCCAAGAGCCTCGGAGAGTTGCCCGCCGCCACGAAGCAGGCCTTTGTCCTTCTCGCCGGCGAGCGCGCCCTGGCGGCGACCGAGGAACTGGGCCGGCGCGGCTACACCAAGGTGCTGTTCCGGAGCAAGGGCGTCGCCGGTCCCGCCGCCCTGGAGCGGGCGGCGGCGCTCGGCATGGAGGTCGCGGTCGGCTGCCCCCTCATGGCCTACGGCAAGGGGCTCCACCGCTTCCACGGCTTCCTGGCCGGCGTGAAATAGGCCCTGCGGCGGGGCTGGGGCTTCCGGCGCTCCTTGGCCCCGCCGTCCGCCAAGGCCTTCTCCACGGCCTTGCGGACCGCCCGCGAAGTCCAGGCGCCGCCGGAGACGGCGTCGATGTCCGGGCCTTGGCGCTCGAGAACGCGCCGCTTGAGTTCGGCAAAGGCGCCTTCCGCCGGTCCGCCCGACGCGGGTTCAAGGTAGGCCAGGTCCTCGATCCTGCCCGAACGTACCCGGAGTTCCAACGTCACCATGCGGAAGGCGGCTATCGCGCCGAGGGGCGCTCCCGCCCGGCCCGCGCCGCGGCGTCGTCGGCCGCAAGGGCCGGCGCGAAACCGGCGCTCCGCACCGCCAGGACGGCCAGGACGACCGCCGCCGCCGTCAGGAGCGCGAAGCCCGCGAGGAGGGGCGCCGGCACCTCTTCCCCGGCGGCGATCTGGGAAAAGCCCATCGTCGTGACGGCGAGGCCGAGGGTCGCGCCCTTCACGAACAACACGGCACCCAAGGGATAGCCGCGCGGATCGCGGCGGAGAAGCCACCAGGCGGCCAGGAGGCCGGCCGGCGCGACCACCCCGAGGTCCAGGACCTGGATGTAGAGCGTATGGTAGTGCTCGAGGATCCTGGCCGCTCCGCCGGGAGCCAGGGCCGGCAGGACGCGTCCGCCGATCCAGGCCGCGCCGAGGAAGAGCGCGACCGCGAGGGAGAAGGCGGCGCCGCTCCGCCGGGGGTAGCGCGCGGAGCCTTCCTCCAAGGCCTCGACATCGAGGGAGAGCATCGCGAAGGTGAAGCCGAGGAGGCTCGTCGTGAAGAGGCCGACGTAGAGGAGGAAGTACTCGTTGAAGACGAGGCCGAAGGCGAGGCTCGCGTAGGTGTAGAGGAAGTAGCCGAAGGCGCCGGCGAGGAGGAGCTTCCCGCCCTTGCTCCCGCGGCGCGCGAGGAAGAAGGCCGCCGCGAGGAGGGGGAGGGCGGCGACCAGGGTGACGGCGTCGTTCGCGCGCACCTGGAGGGCTCCCGAGACGGAGTCCCGGCGGTAGACGCCGCGCCCGTCGAGGCGGGTTTCGCCGCCCCAGAGGCTCGGGGCGGTCTCGGGGCCCCTCGGTTCCATCGCGAAACAGCCGAGGGCCGCGGCCAGGGCCGCGCCCGCGAACACGACGACCGCCAGGATGCGGGCGGCGCGGAGCGATGCGGCGCGCCGGCCCTCCGCTCCCGCGGCGCCGGTCGATGTCG
>JAEUJG010000649.1 GCA_016794765.1 Spirochaetaceae bacterium
GCGAATCCCGCGCCCTCCCGCCGCGGCCAAGCCCGCCGCGGCCAGCGCGGCGCGGGCCCCCTTTCCCCGGCGCCGCGGCGGAGCTAGGATTGCTCGACCAGACAGCCCCGCGGCCACGGCGCCGCGCACCGGAGGAAACGATGGCCTTCTTCGAACCGTTCCGCCTCGAGCGCTTTTTCGCCGCCCACGAATTTTCCGCCAAGCATCTCCTGTGCAGCTCGGACTGCGAGACGATCAGCGTCCGCGAACTCCTCGCCATGGAGGAGGGCGCCGGGGAAAGGCTGCTCGGCCTCCGCCTCGGCTACACGGAGACGCGGGGGGACCCGGGCCTGCGGGCCGACCTCGCGCGGCTCTACCAGGGCCTCGGCGCGGATGGCGTCTTCGTCCACGCCGGCGCGGAGGAGGCCATCCTCAACCTCTGTCTGGCGACGCTTCGGGCGGGCGACCACGTGATCGTCAACGCTCCCTGTTACCAGTCCCTGGCGGAGATTCCCAGGGCCCTCGGCTGCGCTGTTTCGCCCTGGAACCTCCGCGAGGCCGGAGGCCGCTGGACCCTCGACCCGGACGAGCTCGAACGGCTCCTCCGCGCCAAGACGCGGCTCGTGACGCTCAACATGCCGCACAATCCGACGGGCGCCCTCATGCCCCGCGCGGACTTCGACCGGGTCGTCGAACTCTGCCGCCGGGCCGGCGCGATCCTCCTCGTGGACGAAGTCTACCGCCACCTCGAGCGCGATCCCGCGCGCCGGCTCCCCGCAGCCTGCGAAGCCTACGAGAACGGCGTGTCGCTCAACGTGCTTTCCAAGAGCGCGGGGCTCGCGGGGCTCCGCATCGGCTGGCTGGCCTCGCGCCGCGCCGACATCCTCGACGCGGTGGCCGTCGTCAAGGACTACAACTCGATCTGCTCCTCCGGA
The DNA here is from genome assembly GCA_016794765.1 of Spirochaetaceae bacterium. Classification (GTDB taxonomy): domain Bacteria; phylum Spirochaetota; class Spirochaetia; order Treponematales; family Rectinemataceae; genus JAEUJG01. The sequence continues at coordinate 915 of JAEUJG010000649.1, forward strand.
CCGAGCGAGGCGCTCGCTGGCGTCGCGGCGCGGAATTTCGGGCGCCTGGCGGAACGGAACCGCACCCTCTGCGCGGGAAACCTGGACCTCCTCGAGGGCTTCCTCGCTCGGCGGCCCGGCTTCGCCGCCTGGAGCGCGCCCGAGGGCGGCTCCATCGCCTTCCCGCGGTTGGGCCCCGCCGCGGCGGCGGCCTACGGCGGCGACGCGGAAAAGCTGGCGCTCGCCCTCCTCGCCGACACGGGCGTCCTCCTCCTGCCCGGCGCCTACTACGGCTGCGACCCCGCGCTCTTCCGGGTCGGCTATGGCCGCAAGAACCTGCCGGAGGCCCTCGCGATCCTCGAAAGCTGGGTGGTCGAGCGGGGGCTCTCCTGAGCGCGGCGGCGGTCCGGCCCGTCGCGGGGCGGCGCGACCTCTCGGCCTTCCTGGACCTGCCCTTCAGGCTTTACCGCGGCGATCCGCTCTGGGTGCCGCCGCTCAGGGCCCGGCTCCGCGCCGAATTCGACCCCGCAAGAAACCCCTTTCTCGCCCATTGCGACCACGCCCTGTTCCTGCTTGAGCGCGACGGCCGCCCGGCCGGCAGGATCGCCGCCCTCGTCGACCGCCTGGCGCTGGAGGCCTGGGGTGAGCGCGTCGGAATGTTCGCCTACTTCGAATGCGGGGAAGGCGACCGCGATGGCGCCGCGGCCCTCTTCGACGCGGCCCTGGGCTGGCTCGCCGCCAGGGGGATGACGAAGGCGCGCGGTCCCTGGAGCTTCGTGTCGCAGGAATGGGGCCTCGTCGTGGAGGGCTTCGCTCCCCGCCCCGTCGTGATGGCGCCGCACAACCCGCCCCACTACGCCGGCCTCGTGGAGGCCGCGGGTTTCGCCAAGGCGAAGGACCTCCTCTGCTGGAGGATCTCGATGGCGGAGGGTTACCGGATCCCCGACAGGATCCTCGGGCTCACCGACCGCGTCGCGGAGCGGCTCGGCGTGACGGTGCGGCCGATCGACCTCTCCCGCTACGACGAGGAGGTCAGGCTCTTCGCGCGGCTGTCCATCGAGACGCTCAAGGACAACTGGGGCTTTTCGCCGATCACGGAAGCGGAAATCGCCGCGACCGCCCGGGACCTGAAGCCCCTCCTCCGCTCCGACTGCGTCCTCTTCGCGCGGACCGCGGCCGGGCGCGACATCGGCTTCGCCCTCAGCATTCCCGACGTCAACGAGATCTTCGCGAAGTGCCGCGGGCGCCTCCTGCCCTTCGGCTGGGCGCGGCTCCTCCTGGGCCTGCCCCGCCTCGCCTCCTACCGCATGTTCGGCCTCGGCGTGGACGCCGAGTACCGCGGCCGCGGCGTGGACGCGCTGATCTACCGCGCGATGTGGGAACGGATGGCCCGGCCCGACCTCGAGATGGAGATCAACTACGTCCTCGAGGACAACCACGCCATGGTCAACGCGATCGAAAAACTGGGCGCCAGGCCTTCCCGCCGCTATCGGGTCTACGAGCGGCCCCTGTAAGGCGGCGTCCGCCGGGTTTCCGGCGGCGGGCTCCCGCCCGCGGGGCGCGGCTTTGGGCGCCGGCGCCCGGCTTCGGCGCCCCGTGCCGGCGTCCCATGCCGGCGCCCGGCTTCGGCGCCTAGGCCCGGGGCGGTTCCTTCTTCCCGCCCAAGGCGTTCATGCCCCAGACGCCGAGCACGATGAGGACCGAGCCGGCCAACTCGACCGCGCCGAAGGCCTCGCCGCGGAAGGCCACGCCGGCGGCGACGGAGATCACCGTGGTGAGGTTCGTGAAGATCGCGGATTGCGAGGCCTTGAGCCGCGAGAGCGTGAAGTTGACGAGGAAAAAGGCGACGACGGAGGAGAGGGCGCCGAGATAGGCGACCGAGATCCAGGCGCCGGGAGTCGCCCGCTCGAGGAGTCCGCTTCCGCCCCGGACGAAGCCCTCGGCCAGGGCGAGGGCGCCGAAGAAGACCGCGCCCGTGGCCATCATCGCGAAGGTCGACTCGACGGGCGTGTAGGCCCGGCTCGCTCGGCGCGAGTAGATGTTGAAGAAGGCGGCGCTCGCGAGGGCGCCGAGGAGGAGGAGGAGGCCGGCCAGGCTCCCCTCGCCCGACGCGGCGGCGCCGCCGCGGAGCACGATGAGGGCGACGCCCAGCACCGAAAGGCCGAGGCTCGCGGCCTGTGGACGCGTTAGGCGCTCCTTCAGCATGAGGGCGCCCAGGGCCGCGACCGCGGCGGGCAGGGCGCCGAGCACGAGGCCGGCCGTGCTCGTGGCGGAGGCGGCGAGTCCGAAGGTCTCGGAGGTGAAGTAGAGGATCGGCTGGAAGAGGCAGGCCAGCGCGAGCTGGCGGCGCTCCTTGCCGCGGAAATCGAGGCGGATGACGCGGAGCAGGGCCAGGCCGCCCATCAGCGCGGTCGCGAGGGAAAAGCGCAGGAAGAGGAGCTCGAAGGGCCTGAAGGCCGCCAGGGCGTCCTTCGTGACGAGGAAGGAGAAGCCGAAGACGCAGGCGAAGCCGAGGCCCGCCAGGTAGTTCACGTATTTCCTCATTTCGATTCCTCCGCGGTGACGTCGCGGACCCAGGATCCCGACAGGATCCGCCAGAGCCCGACGAAGGATTTGGCGATCTCCTCCACCTGCGTGAGGAGGAAGACCGCCCAGGCGGGGAAGCCCCAGACAAAGGCGCCGAGCGCCGCCAGCGGCACGCCGACCGCCCAGACGCCCACCATGTCGAGGAGCATGCCGAAGCGGGTATCGCCGCCCGCCCTGCAGATTCCGACGACGACGTGGAGGTTGAAGACGCGGAAGGGGAAGCAGGCTCCGAGCACGACGAGCATCGAGGCCGCCTCCGCGAGGACCGCGGCGTCGAGCCTGAAGAGGAGGGGCAGGAGGGCGCGCACCGGGAAGAGGAGGAGGCCCACGGCGACGCCCAGGACGGGCGCCATGAGGGCGAAGCGCCGCGAGTAGACGAGGGCGGCGCGGCGGTCCCCCTCGCCGATCTTGTTGCCGATCATCACCGCCGCCGCGTTGGCGGTGCCGAAGAAGAGCACCATCGCGAGCTGGTTCACCGTGTTGATGACGTTGTACGACGCGATGGGGCCGGTGCCGAGCCGCGCGAAGACCGCGTTGTAGGTCGTGATGCCGAGGCTCCAGGCGACCTCGTTGACGACGACGGGAAGCACCACGGCGGCGAAGCGGAAGCCCCAGCCGCCGCCCCAGTCGGCGAGCTCGCGGAGGCCGCCCGCGGGCGCATAACGCCTCGAATAGGCCACGCCGTAGACGACCGCGAACTCGATCGCGCGGGAGTCCACCGTGGCCCAGGCCGCGCCCTCTACGCCCATCGCGGGCAGGCCGAGCTTGCCGAAGATCAGCACCCAATTGAGGAAGGCGTTCGCGAGGAGGGAGACGACGGTCGCCGCCAGCGGCAGCTTCACGCGCTCGACGCTCCGGAGGGAGAGGGAAAGCGAGAAGGTCGCCGCCGTGGGGATGTAGGAGAGGGCGACGATGCGGAGGTAGCGGGCGCCGAGGGCCACGACCTCGGCGTCCGGCGAGTAGAGGCCGATGAGGAAGCCCGGCGCCGCCAGGGCGGCGGCCGTGAAGAGGAGGGAGGCGCTGAGGCTCGCCGCGAGGGAGGCGCCGAAGCTCCGCCGCACGCCGGCGATGTCGCGCTTGCCCCAGTATTGCG
>JAEUJG010000006.1 GCA_016794765.1 Spirochaetaceae bacterium
GACCGGCTGATCGAGGAGAAAAACCGCACGATCGAGCGCCTCACCGTGGCCATGGTGAGCGCCCTCGAAAACGTGAATCTCGCCAACGACGAGGAGACCGGCCATCACGTGCGCCGCGTCGGCGAGTACGCGCGCCTCCTCGCCGAGGGCATGGGGCTCGATCCGACCTTCGTGAAGCGGCTCAGCCTCTACGCCTCGCTCCACGACATCGGCAAGGTGGGCGTGCCGCGGGAGATCCTCGTCTCGGGGATGCGCTACAGCCCGTCGGAGCGGGAAATGATGAAGCGCCACGTCGAATACGGCGGTCGCATGCTCCAGGCGCCGGGCGTGGACCCCATGGCGCGTAACGTCGCCCTCTATCACCACGAGCGGTGGGACGGCGAGGGCTATTCCGCGGGCCTCGCGGGGGAGGCGATCCCCCTGGAGGCGCGGATCGTCGCGGTCGTCGACGTCTTCGACGCGCTCGCGACCGAACGCCCCTACAAGCAGGCCCTGCCTGCGCCGGAAGCCGCGGCCGCGGTCATCGCCGAGGCCGGCAAGGCCTTCGATCCCGCGGTCGTCGCGGCCTTCGAGGCCAGGCTGGACGCGATCTTCGAGTTCGCCGTCGCCGGCGAACCGAAGCCCCGCGACCTCGCCTAGCCCGCGTTTCTTACGACAGTCCCGTGATCCTCCCCGTCTCCGGATCGATGTCCATGCCCATGTAGCCGGGCTTGGACGGCAACCCCGGCATCGTGTTGATCTCTCCGGAGATCGGATACACGAAGCCCGCCCCGGCCGCGACGCGGAGGTCGTTCACCGGGAAGATGAAGCCCTTCGGCGCGCCCTTCTGGGCGGGGTCGTGGGAGAGCGAATACTGGGTCTTGGCCATGCAGATCGGCAGGCCGCCGTAGCCGAGCTTCTCGAAGGTTTCGATGCGGCTCTCCGCGTCGGCGGAATAGGCGACGTGCTCGGCGCCGTAGATCTCGCGCGCGATGCGCTCGATCTTCTCCTTGATGGAGAGCTCGAGGGGATAGAAGGGGCCGCAGGCCGAAGGCTGGGCTGCGGCCTTCTCCACGGCGCGGGCCAGGTCGGCCGCGCCTTCGCCGCCCTCGGCCCAGTTGCGCGCCACCACGGCGTCCGCCGCGCCGGCCTTGATCGCCGCCTCGCGGACGATCTCCTGCTCGGCCTCGCTGTCGGTCGGGAAGGCGTTGATCGCCACGACGGCGGGGATGCCGAACTTGCGCACGATGCGGAGATGGGCCTCGAGGTTGGCGAGGCCCTTTTTCACGAGCTCGCGGTCCTCCTGCGTGTAGGCGCTCGCCAGGGGCTTGCCGGGCGTGACCTTGGGACCGCCGCCGTGCATCTTGAGCGCCCGCACGGTCGCGACGACGACCGCGGCGTCGGGCCAGAGCCCGGAGGTCCGGCACTTGATGTCCACGAATTTCTCGAGGCCCATGTCCGCGCCGAAGCCCGATTCCGTGACGACGTAGTCGCCGATCTTGGTCGCCATGAGGTCGGCGATCACCGAGGAGTTGCCGTGGGCTATGTTGGCGAAGGGTCCCGCGTGGACGAAGGCCAGCTGCTCCTCCAGGGTCTGGAGGATGTTCGGCTTGATCGCGTCCTTGAGGAGGATGGTCATGGCGCCCGCGACGCCCAGGTCCTCGGTCGTGACGGGCTTTCCCGCCTTGTCGAGCCCGAGGACGATGCGGCCCATGCGCTCGCGCAGGTCCTTCAGGTCCTTGGCCAGGGCCAGGATGGCCATGACCTCGCTCGCGACGGCGATGTCGAAGCCGGTCTCGCGCAGGGGGCCGTTGTCGATGCCGCCCACGCCGACGACGATGCGGCGGAGGGTGCGGTCGTTCATGTCCACCACGCGCCGCCACCAGACCTCGTAGGGATCCATGTTGAGCTTGCGCATGCCGAGCTTCTCGAAGTAGGCGTCCGACCAGCGGCCCTCGTGGTAGATCCGCGCGTCGAGCGCCGTCGAGCAGAGGTTGTGCGCCGCCGAAACCGCGTGGATGTCGCCGGTCAGGTGGAGGTTGAAGTCGGCCATCGGCACGATCTGGCTGTAGCCGCCGCCGGCCGCCCCGCCCTTGATCCCGAAGGTGGGCCCCATCGAAGGCTGGCGGATCGCCGCGATTGCCTTGCGGCCGATCGCCCCGAGTCCCTGGGCCAGGCCGACGGTCGTCGTCGTCTTTCCTTCGCCGAGCGGGGTAGGCGTGATGGCGGTGACGTCGATGTACTTGGCTCGCTTGGGCATGGCCGCGTTGTCCTTGAGGAATTCGAGCCTGACCTTGGCCTTGTAGCGCCCGAAATGGTCGATGCACTCGTCGCAGATGCCGTAGCCCTCGGCGATCTCGACGATGGGCTTGATCTTCGCCGCCTGGGCGATGTCTATGTCGCTGGGGACCGGTTTCTTCTTTTCGACGGACACGTTGATCCTCCTGGATTTCCGCTGTCGTTTAAACCTAAGGCTTCGCCGGCCGCGAGTCAACGCGATCCGGCTTGCCTCCGGGCGGGCGGGGGCGGTACCTTTGGCGAACGGGCCGGCCTCGGGTCGGCCCGCCACCGCGAGCCCCCGGGCCCGGATCCGGAGCGGCCGACTTCGAGGAGAGACCATGGCGACCATCACGCACAAGGGAAATACGATCCATACGGTGGGGGAGCTCCCCTCCGTCGGCTCCAAGGCCAAGGACTTCCGGCTCGTCCGCGGAGACCTCTCGGACGCGGGCCTGCGCGACTTCGCCGGCAAGGTGAAGGTGCTCAACATCACGCCGAGCCTCGACACGGGCATCTGCGCCCTTTCCGCCAAGCGCTTCAACGCCGAGGCGGCCAAGCTCCCCGACCTCGTCGTCCTCAACGTGAGCTGCGACCTCCCCT
>JAEUJG010000010.1 GCA_016794765.1 Spirochaetaceae bacterium
CGGCCACCCCTGGGGGTGGCCGCTTCGCTTTGGGAACGGAGCTTCAGTCTTCGCCCTTTTCGTAGGCCTTGCCGGCGGCGGCCGGCCCGCGGGCCTTGCCGACGACGCCCGCGAGGACGACGATGGCCAGGATATAGGGGAACATCTGGACGAACTGGCTCGGGATCGGGATCTTGGACTCGAACATGATGCGCGCCGTGTCCGCGTAGCCGAAGAGCATCGCGGCGAGGACGGCGCCTATCGGGTTCCAGCGGCCGAAGATGACCGCCGCCAGGGCGATGAAACCGCGCCCTCCCGTCATGCCCGAGACCCAGCGGCTCGGGTAGAGGACCGCGGCCGCGAGGCCGCACATGAGGCCGGAGATGAGGACGCCCGAATAGCGCATCAGCGTGACGTTGACGCCCAGGGTGTCCGCGGACTCGGGATTCTCGCCCACGGAGCGGAGCCTGAGCCCGAAGACCGTCTTCTTGAGGACGAACCACGAGACGATGGCCACCGGGATGAGCGCGAGGGCGAAGGAATTCATGCCCCGGATCGACGGGAAGGAGAAGGGATTCATCGCCGACTGGGTTTCCTGGCCGAAGACGTTCTGCGAGAGGAAGCGGCCGAGCCCGAGGGCCAGGATGTTGAGCGCCGTGCCGGAGATGATCTGGTCGACCTTGTAGGTGACCGTGACCACCGCGTGGATGGCGGCCATCGCTACGCCGAAGACGATCGCGAAGAGGAGGCCGAGCCAGATCGAGCCGAACATGACCGAGCCCCAGACGATCGCGAAGGAGGTGACGACCATGATGCCCTCGAGGGCGATGTTGGAGACGCCGGACTTCTCGGAGAAGACGCCGCCGAGCGCGGCGAAGCCGATCGGCGCGGAGATCTCGAGGCCCTTGAGGAGAAAATCGAGGACGACGTTCCAGTCCATCACACGGCCTCCTTCTTGCGCAGGGCGCGGATGTACTTCGCGACCAGCTCGTTCGTGACGACGATGAAGAGGATCATCAGGCCCGTGATGACGTAGATGACCGAGTTCGGCACCTTCGTGTAGATCTGGAGCCCGTAGCCCGCCATCTTGAGGAAGGCGAAGAGCAGCGCCGAGAAGACGACGCCGAGGGGCGAGTTCCGCCCGATCAGCGCGATCGCGATGCCGTCGAGGCCCAGGCCCGAGGCGATCTCGTAGGTGTAGAAGCCGCGGATCGCGAAGACCTCCTGGAGGCCAACGAGGCCGGCCAACGCGCCGGAGGCCAGGAAGGCGCCGAGCTGGACGCTCTTGACCCTGATGCCCGCGTACTGCGAGACGTCGACGCTCGTGCCGACGGCGCGGAGGTCGAAGCCGCCGCGGAGCCGGAAGAGGAAGAACCAAACCACGAAGCCGGCGATCACCGCTATGACCAGGCTGTAGTCGAGATAGACGTGATCCGGCACGTTCCAGCCCAGCGCCCGGAAGCCCGCGTTGAGCTTGTGGAAGACGGCCGTGGGCTGGATGCGGCGGGTCTGCGCCTCGAGGCTGGCGCCTTCGACGCCGGAGAGCGGCCCGTTGACGAGCCAGTTCACGAGGGCCAGGGCGATCGAGTTGAACATGATCGTCGTGATGACCTCGTGGATGCCGCGCCCGACCTTGAGGAGGGCCGGGACCAGCGCCCAGAGCATGCCACCGAGCATGGCCGCCAGCACGACGACCGGCACGTGGAGCCAGGCGGGGAGGGGCAGGTAGATGCCGGCCATCGCGCCCGTCATCGCGCCGAAGAAGTACTGGCCCTCGACGCCGATGTTGAAGATGCTCGCGCGGAAGGCGAGCGCCACGGCGAGGCCGGCCAGGAAGAGCGGGATGGCCATGGAGAGCAGCGTCGCCGCGCGGGCGGGGCTGGCGAGGGTCATCTTCCAGATGGCGTTGATCGCCTTGGCGGGACTCTCGCCGATCACGATGACCATGAGGAGGAGCACGAGCATCGAGGCGAGGAAGCCGAGGAGGGGCGCCGCGAGTTCGTAGAGCGCGTACTTGTTGACTCGTTTCATTTCGACTTCTCTCCCATCATGAAGAAGCCCACTTCTTCCTTCGTCGTCTCGTCGCGCCCGAACTCCTTGATGATCCGGCCCTTGTACATGACGCCGATGCGGTCGGAGAGCGACATGACCTCGTCGAGGTCGGCCGAGACGAGGAGGACGGCCGCGCCGCGCTTCTTCGCCTCGACGAGCTGCTTGTAGATGAATTCGGTGGCGCCGACGTCGACGCCGCGCGTGGGCTGGTTCGCGAGGAGGAGCTTGGGTTCCGAGCTCATCTCGCGCGCGATGATCACCTTCTGCTGGTTGCCGCCCGAAAGGGCGTGGGCGGGCGTGAGCTCGCTCGGCGTGCGGACGTCGAAGTCCTTGATGAGGCGCTTCGCGAAGTCGGCTATCTCTTTCCGGTTCTGCATGGCGGCCTTGTTGACGAAGGGCGCCTTGAAGTGCCGGCCGAGGACGAAGTTGTCCGCGAGCGAATACGGGAGGAGGAGGCCGTAGCGGTGCCGGTCCTCGGGAATGTGCGCCACGCCGCGCTCGCGGCGTTCGCGCACCTCCAGGGATTGGATCGCGCCGCCCTGGAGCTTGATGTCGCCCTTCTTCACGGGGATCCGGTAGGCGATCGAGCGCACGAGCTCGGACTGGCCGTTGCCCTCGACGCCGGCGATGCCGTAGATCTCGCCGGCGCGGACCTCGAAGCCGACTTCGTGGAGGGTCTCGTGCCCGTCGGGGTCGGCGTAGCAGAGCCCCTCGACCTTGAGGACCGTCTCGCCCGCGGGGATCCGCGGATTGTCGACGTTGAGGAGGACGGGCTTGCCGACCATGAGCTCGGCGATGAGGGGCTTGGTCGCCTCGGCGCGGGGCAGGGTCTTGATGACCTTGCCGCGGCGGATGACGGTGATCCGGTCGGCGATGTCCAGGACCTCGTCGAGCTTGTGGCTGATGAAGATGATGCCCTTGCCCTGGGCGCGCATCTGCCGGAAGGTCTTGAAGAGCTCGTCCGCCTCCTGGGGCGTGAGGACCGCGGTCGGCTCGTCGAAGATGAGTATCTCCGCGCCGCGGTAAAGGACCTTGAGGATCTCGACGCGCTGCTGGAGGCCGACGGGCAAGTCCTCGACGACCGCGTCGAGCTCGACGGCTAGGTTGTTGTCCTCCACGAGCTTGGCGATCTTCCTCGCGGGCTCCTCGTTCCGGAGCACGCCGAAGCGGGCGGTCTCGGAGCCGAGGACGACGTTCTCGAGCACCGAGAAGGGGGGGACGAGCATGAAGTGCTGGTGCACCATGCCGATGCCGCGGGCGATCGCGTCCTTGGGACCGGCGATGCGCGCCTTCTTGCCGCCGATGAAGATGTCGCCGGAGTCCGGCCGGTAGAGGCCGTAGAGGATCTTCATGAGCGTGCTCTTGCCCGCGCCGTTTTCGCCGACCAGGGCCAGGATTTCACCCTTGCGGAGGTCCAGGCTGATCTTGTCGTTCGCGACGACTCCCGGGAAGATTTTGGTGATGCCCTCCATCCGGAGGAGGGAGTCGTCCGCCGCTTCGGCCCGGGACTCGGGTCCGGGTCCGGCCTTGGGGCCGCCGGCGGTTTCGGTGTTAGGCATTGGATTTCCTCCTAAGCCCTAAGAATAAGGAATGGCGCAAGGGAAAAAAAGGCCGTAAGCCCTGGCATTCCGCCGGGCTTACGGCCCATGCGCATCGAACGCGCCGCCTTCGTCGCCGAGTAGGGCGAGGCGGCGCCGGACGGGCGCCGTTATGTCCGAAGAACTCTCTTACTTGAGGCCCTTCACGAAGTCGGCGGCACCGGCGTCGTCGGCCGGAACCTTGATCTCGCCGGCGACGATCTTGGCCTTGAGGGC
>JAEUJG010000133.1 GCA_016794765.1 Spirochaetaceae bacterium
TCCTCCCCTTCCGCTTCGCCCGCGGCGACCAGGGCCCAGCCGCGGGGCAGGGGCCTTTCCTCGGCGAGGGCGCGGAGCCGCGACTCGAGCTCCGGCGTCGCGTCGACGAGGAGCTCCCGCGGTCCGGGAGCGCAGCCGGCGAGCGCGGCCAGGATGAGCGCGGCCTGGATGAGCGCAACGGGAAGGATCGCGCGTTCGAGCCGGCCGGGCCGGCGCGCGGCGGCCGGACGCTCCCCGGGCCGGCGCCCGGGCCGGCGCGCGGCGGTCCCGCGTCCGGCGGCCGCGGGCTTCGCGGCCAGACTCTCCTCGGCCGGGCGCCTGAGAAGGTGCGGCGGCACCCGAAGGCTCAGGTTCTCCTCCGCAGGAAGAAGAACTGCGCGGCCAGGCCGATCGCGAACACCGGCGCCAGGAAGAGAAAGACCGCGGCCCAGGAGCTGCCCTGGTAGAGGAGGCCCCCGGCCACGGAGCCGAGGATCTGGCCTGCCGTGAGGAGGGCCTCGTGGATGGTCATTCTTCGCTCGCGGTCCCGGGCCCCGGAGGCGCCGTAGAAGATCGAGTTGTTGTAGGCCATGGCCTGGAAGAAGCCGGTCGCGGCCAGGAGGAGGGCGAAGGCGAGGGGCGAGCGGAGGCCGATGAAGGCCAGGTCGATGAGGAGGACGACGCCGACCGGCAGGAGGATCAAGCCCCTCTTGAAGTGCCAGGATTCGATGCGCCCGAACAGCCAGAAGCCGCCGGTCGTGAACACGGCGCGCACGAGGAGGAGGAGCCCGATCTTCGACTCCGAGAGGCCGAGTTCGTCCTTCGCGAAGAGGGGGAAGATGTTGAAAAAGACCGATGCGAGGGCGTAGATGAGGAAGACGCCGATCCAGGCCGGGTAGCGCAGCGGCGTCGAACGGTCGGCTTCCTCTGTCGCGGGTCCCGAGGCCGCGAGGGCGGGGGAGGGGACGATGCGCCGCGTCGCCAGGATGAAGACGCCCGTCGCGCCGAAGACGCCGATCGCGGCGTAGACGGGGAGGAAGAGCCCGCGCTCCGTGAGGAGGCCGGCGAGGTAGGGGGAGATGACGCCGCCCGCGCTCCAGGAAAAGCTGAAGGCGCCCGTGGCCGCGCCCAGCGCGGCTCCCTCGAGCCCGGAGGAGAGCCAGCCCATGAGCCGGGGCCAGAAAAGCGCGGTGATGAAGCCGTAGAGCCCGATGACGAGGAAGGCCGAGGCGAGGCTCGGCACGGCGAGGTGGAAGGCGAAGAGGGCGGCCGCGCCGAGGTTCATCGCCGCCATCGAGGTCCGGGCGGATATCCTCTTCTGGAGGGGGCGGAGCGCGAGGCAGCCGACGAAGTAGGCGATCGCCCAAAGGGCGGCGAAGGCGCCGACGGCGGAGGGACTGGCCTTGTAGGAGTCCTTGACGACGAAGAGCATGCCGAGGTTGGCGATGCCGATGCCGAGGGAGGTCAGGAAGGCGCTGGGAAGCAGCAGCACCATGCGGCGGTCTTTGGGAGCGGTGTTCACGGGGATTGCGGCGAGCCTTTATGCGCTGGTTGTCGGCTGTCGGGGACCGCGCGGCCCCCGGAGCGGGCGCCGCGAGGACCGGCGCGGCGGGCGGGAAACTCCGGGCGCGGCGCGCCCCCGAGTCTCGGAGCCAGCCTAGCCTGAAGGCGGCGGTCGGGTCAATCGAGCCGCCGCTTGCGGCTCCGGCCTCGCCGCGCCGGGGCGGCGGCGATGGAGAGACGGCGTTTGACAGTCCGCCGCCCAGCCGCCTACAATGGCCGGGGAGAACCGCATGCCCCCGAAGAAGAATCCCCGGATCGCCGAACTCGCGGCGCTGATAAAGCGCCACCAGGAACTCTACTACAACGGCCAGCCCGAACTGAGCGACGCCGAATTCGACGCCCTCTGGGACGAGCTCGGCGAGCTCGATCCCGACCATCCCGTCCTCGGCGCGGTCGGCGCCGACGCCGCGGACGGTTGGCCCAAGGCGCGCCACCTCATCCCGATGGGCAGCCAGGCCAAGGCCTCGAATCCCGAGGATTTCCTCGCCTGGGCGGCCAAGACGCCCCATCCGGAATATCTCGTCCAGTACAAGCTCGACGGGGCCAGCCTCGAGCTCCAGTACGAGGACGGCCGTCTCCTCCGCGCCGTCACGCGGGGCGACGGCGAGATCGGCGACGACATCACGCCCAACGCCTCCAGGATGCGCGGCGTCGTCCTCCGCCTGCCCTCCGCCTTTTCGGGCGGCGTGCGAGGCGAGGTCGTCATGGGCCGCGCGGTCCACGCCGCGAAGTACGCCGACAAGGCGAACTGCCGCAACGCCGCCAACGGCCTCATGAAGCGCAAGGACGGCATCGGCGCCGAGGACCTCGACGTCATCTGCTACGACGCGGCGGGCGACCTGCCCGGCGGCGGCGACCTCTTTTCCGAGGGGCGCCGGCCCGCCTTCCGCGACGAGCTCGGCAAGCTCGAGTGGCTGCGGAGCATGGGCTTCGAGACCGTCCCCCTCGAGCGTTGCGCGACTCCGGAAGAGGTCGTGGAGCACCGCGCCCGCGTGATGGACAAGCGGCCCTCCCTGCCCTTCGACATCGACGGTCTCGTCGTCAAGGGCAACGAGATCGATCCGGCCGACCTCGCGCGGGCGCGGCCCGAAAAGCAGATCGCCTTCAAGTTCAGCCTGGAGGAGGCGGTGACGAGCCTCGTCGCCGTCGAGTGGAGCGAATCGGGCTCCACCTACACGCCCATCGGCGTCGTCGAGCCCGTGCGCCTCGCCGGCACCACCGTCCAGCGCGCCACTCTCTGCAACACCAACATCCTCCGCGGCCTCGACCTCCGCATCGGGAGCCGCGTCGTGATCACGAAGCGCGGCGAGATCATCCCGAAGATCGAATCCCTCGTGGAGAATCCCCCCGGGGCCTCCGAGATCCCCGTGCCGGCATCCTGCTCCTGCGGCGCGGCCCTGGTCGACGAGGGCACCCGGCTCCATTGCCCGAATCCCGAATGCCCCAAGAAGGCCCTGCACCGCCTCGAGAAGTGGCTCTCGGTCCTCGACGTGCGCGATTTCGGCTCGGTGATCCTCGGCAAGCTCCACGCCTCGGGGCGCGTCCGCGAGATAGCCGATCTCTACGGCCTCGACGCCGCCGAACTCGCCGAATTCGACCGGATGGGCGAGACCCTCGCCCGCAAGATCCTCCGCAACCTCGCCGCCAGGAGCGAGGTGCGGCTTTCGGAATTCATCGCGGGCTTCGACATCGACGGCATCGGCGAGCTCATCGCGGAAAAGGCCGTCGCCGCGGGCTACGACAGCCTGGACAAGCTGGCCGCCGCGAGCGTCGAGGAGCTCGACGAGGTGGAGGGCTTCGCGGAGATCACCGCCCGCGCCCTCCTCCAGGGGCTCGCGGCATTGCGGCCCGAGATGGAGCGGCTCCTCGCCACGGGCGCCGTCCGCATCGCCGCACCCGTCGCGGGCGGTCCCCTCCAGGGCAAGAGCTTCTGCTTCACCGGCGAACTCAAGTCCATGAAGCGACCCGAGGCCGAGGCGCTCGTGAAGTCCCTGGGCGGCACGGCGAAGTCCTCGGTGACGAAGGGCCTTTCCTACCTCGTCACGAACGATCCCGCCTCGGGTTCCGACAAGAACCGCAAGGCCGTCTCCTACGGCGTCTCCATCGTCGACGAGGAGGCCTTCCTCCGCCTGGCGGGCCGGGCGTGAAGCGCGCGCGCCGGATCGCCTTCCTCCTCCTCGGCTTCGCCGCGGCCGTCGGGATGGCCTCCTACCTGGTTCTCGGCCTATCCCTGTCGCGGCAGCGCGCGCGGATCGCCGCCCTCGAGTCGCTGGAGGCCCGGCTCGTCGCGGAGCGCGTGCCCCTGCGCTTCATGATCCTGTCGCGCGGCCCCGACGAGGTCTCCGCGCGGATCAAGCTCTACGACCTCGACGGCCGCGAGGTGGCCGCCGTCGAGCGGAGCTTCGAGGGGCGCGAGCTCTATTTCGATTTCGCCGTCGCTCCCCTGGCTTCGGCCCTGCCGCGCGCCTCCTCCGCGCCCGCGCGCCTCGGCCGCGGCGGCGTCGGCCTCCCCGCGGAGGGTGTGGCGGAGCGGCTCGCCGGAACCTGGCTGGCCTTCCCGCGCCGCGTCTTCACCGAGAGAAGCCCCGCGCGCTCGGGCTTCGACCTCGCGGCCTTGGGCGAGCGCGACGGGTATCCGGCTGCCTTCGCCGCCGCCGGACTCGCCGCCGCCGAACGCGAGGCGATCGCCTCCGTCTACGCCGCCGCCCTCGCCGCGCTCGCGGTGCCCGATCCGGCCGGGGACCAGGCCGGACCGCCCGAGGCCGGGGCGCCCGCTTCCCGCGCCTTCGGCTCGGCCGTCCACGAAATGGCCGCCCTCGCGGGCCTCGAGCCCGGAATCGTCTACAAGATCGTCTGCCGCGCCAAGGGCGGCATCGAGATCATGGAGGATTGACCGTGAACGATACCCTGGCCGCCCTCAAGCCCCTGCTCTACGGCCTGGCGGACGCCTCCGCCTTCCTCTTCGCCACGGGTCCGGGACTCGCCCTCCTCGGCGGCATCCTGACCGTCGCCGCGCTGTCCTCAGCACTCCGCGCCGTCGCCGAGCGCCGCCTCCTCGCGAAGGCCGCCGGCCGCGAGCTCGGCCGCCTCGAGGCCTTCCGCGTCGCGGGCGGGCGCCTCGGGGCGACGGCCCTGGAGGCGCTGTCGCGGCTTCCCCTCCTCGCCGGCCTCGCCCTCGTCCTCCTTTTCGCCGCCGCCGGCGCCGACACGCTGCGGCGCCTCGACGAATACGTCGCCAACCGCGAGCGAATCGCCGAGCTCCAGGCCACCGTCCGCAACCTCGAGCGCCGCCACAAGGTGGCCGACGTCGCCGTCCTCGAGGCGGGCGGCGGCCGCTTCGTCGCCGAATTTTCCTACTACGAGGGCGGGCGGGCGCGCCCGCTCGCCGTGCCCCAAAGGATCGAGCTCCGCGGCGCCGAGCTCTTCGTCGACGCCGTGGTCTGCAACTTCGCCTATTCCGAAATCGCCGAGGGCCGGGCGCGGAACCTGGCCCTGCCGTACCGCGCCTTCAGCGAC
>JAEUJG010000156.1 GCA_016794765.1 Spirochaetaceae bacterium
CCCGGACATGGCGATCACGCCGACCATGCCCGCGGCGGGATTCCCCGCCGAAAGGCCCGCGAGCATGAAGAGCAAGGCTCCCGGGCAGGGCGCGAGGCTGCCCGCGGCGATCGTCGCGAGGCTTGTTCCTCCGAGGCCGCCGGGATGCTCCTTCGGCGCGTGGCATTCGGCAGCGTGGTTACCGGAGTGTCCGCATCCGCAATGGCAGGCAGCTGCCCCGTCCTCGGTCGGCTTCGTCGTTTTGAGCGCGCGCAGGCAGCGCCTAAAAAGCGATCGCGCGGCGAGCGCAAGGAGGGCGACGGCGCTCAGCTTCTCCGCGATCCCCAGCCAAAGCTCCCGCTTCCCGCCGAACGAAGCGCCGCCCGATCCGGCCGCGCGCTCCAGGACAAGACAGGCGAGACCGAAGAGGATGACCGCCGCCGCGTGGCTCCCCGCGGCGACCGCCGCCGCCGCGACCGCGCCTCGCCTGCCTCCGCCCTCGGCGAGAATGGTGCCCGCGACCAGGGACTTCTGGTGGCCAGGGCCGAGCGCGTGGATGAAGCCGTAGACGAGGCCGACGGCGGCGAGCGCCGCCACGCCGCGAGTCCCGGCCTGCGGCGACAGGAACTCGCGGGCCAGGTCGCCGAGACGGCGCATGAGGTCGAGCCTGCTTCCTGCCTCGGGCAGGCCGAGGGCGATGCGCTCCTGGGCGGCCACCGGCAGGGCGAAGAGGGCGAAGAGCGCGCCGGGGATCGATCTCATGAGCGGGCTCTTCATGATCCGGGTCGCTTGAGCTGCCTCTGGATGGAGTGAATTGCGAATGACTTGCATGATGTCCTGCCTGAGGGTATCCGAACCTGAAGGTGATTCGCAATACCCGATCCGAGTCCTTGGGGGTTTAGGACAGCGCTGTCGCGGGTAGGACGCGGCCTGCGCGCTTCCGGCAAGCTCCCGGCTCTTCAGATCGCGGCGCCGCCCTCGGCGCTCGCCAGGGGCCAGCCGCATCACCGCCGCTTCTGCGGCGAATCCCGTCGCCGCCTCGTCGACCTGTGCGCCTGCAGGCTCGGGAAGCTCCTCGGGGAGCTTGACCAAGGCGGCCGCGCCACGGAGCGCAGGCTCTACTACTCGAGGCTCTGCGGGGACTGCAGGAAGTAGGCGCGCCTCGGTCCGTGGCCTGGAAGGAATCCCCCGCCTTGGGGATGTGCCCGGGGCCCTGCCATGCCCTATGCTTCCCCGGGACGGCCCGAAGGCCGGCCGGAAGGATTGACGATGCGGAATCGGGCATGCGGCTTCAGGCCGCGCTTAAGGATCGAGCCGCGGCAGGCCGCCGGGTGGGCCCTCCTCGTTTACCTCGCGGCCTTCTGTCTCAGGCTGGCGGACATCTTTGTCTTCCGCCTGGACGAACTCTGGGGCGAGATCATCGTCTCCAAGGCCGCCGGCTTCTGCCTCGTCCTCGGATTCCTCGCGCTCGCCGGGATGAAGCCCACGGACATCGGCTTCCGCCAAAAAGGCGCGGGGAGGGCCCTCCTTCTCGGCTTCTCGCTCTCGGCCCTCGCCCTGGCCGCAGGCTACGCCGCGGAGTGTCTCTTCCTCTCCGCCCGCGGCGCCGCGCCGCTCCTCGTCCTCGGAGCCCTGGATCCCAAGGCCGGCGTGGAGGGCGGAGCGCTCTTCGCGCTCTGGCTCTTCTTCGGGAACATCGTCAATTCCTTTATGGAGGAGGGGCTCTTTCGCGGCCTCATGATCGCGCTTTTTCTCCTCGCCGCGAGGCCGGCCAAGGCGAACCTTCTCCAGGCCCTGCTTTTCGGAGCCTGGCACCTCGTCTGGGTCCCCAAGTGGTGGATGACAGGGCGAATTTCGAGTCCGGAAGAAGCGGCTTTCGCCCTGCTGTCCAACTTCCTGCCCCAGTTCCTCATGGGACTCGTATGGGGCCGGCTCGCCCTGGAGAGCGGCAGCCTCTGGGCGCCCTGGGCCGCGCACACCGCGATGAACTCCGCGCTCAACTTCCTCCACGTGGAGTCGGGGGGATCCGCGGAGGCCTTCGTCGCTCTCAGGATGGCCGTCGCGATCCTGGCCTCGCTGCTCGCGATTCCGGCCTTCCGTCGGGCAGCGCGGGGCCGCGCCGTCCCCATGACGCCCTAAGCCGGGACTCCCGCCGTTCCGACGCAGATCCGCCGCGAGGCCACGGGCCTTCCGTCGACGGCGCGCCGCGCGCAGGCGCGCTCGCAGGGGGGCTCAGCCCCCGGCGAGCAGGCCGCGCAGGAGGGGAAGGCGCGGTCGCTCTCCTTCAGGCGCCGCGCGGCTCCTCCCTCGTTGCCGCACTCGAGGCGGCGGTGGATTCCCGGGAGGTCGATGCCCGCCGGGCAGGCCCGGACGCAGGGCGCGCGCTCGCACCAGAGGCAGCGCGCCGCCTCCAGGGCGAGCTCGCCGCTCGGCAGGTTGCCGGGCCTGCCCCGCGGGATCACCGTCACGAAGCTCTCCCCGCGGGGGCGGCTTCTGAATTCGGGGAGTCCCCGTTCCCTGAGGATGCGGTCGGCGGCGCCGATCCCGGAGACCGTGACCGCGGGCGTTCCCGTCCCCATAGTCGTCCACTCGCCCGCGAGCCAGAGGCCCGGCCAGCGCGTCCTCGCTCCGGGACGGGAGAGGAGGGCCTGGCCCATCTTCTGCTTGGGGCCGGCCACCGCGCCGCCCGGCTTCCCGAGGTAGCGCTCCGTCGTCGTGGGGCTACCGAGGACGAGGTCGCCCGCCGCGGCGCGGAAGCCGGGGAAGCGCCGCTCGACGAGGGCGAGCATGCGCTCCGCCTCCTCGCGCTTGGCCGCCTCGTAGGCCTCGCTCCCGTCCCCGGGGCCTCCCGGCGCCGGCCAGTCGCGGAAGCTCGGGCCGAGGAGGAGGAAGGCGCAGCGGCCCTCGGGCGCGAGGCGCGGGTCCTCGAGGGAGGAGAGATAGAGCGAGACGTCGCCCTCGTCGATCGCCTCGCGGTTGTCGATGAAGACCTCGCAGGGCATGGCCCCGGGCGGCAGGGCCTCGAGCGCGACCGTGCCGTAGACCATGAAGTTGCGGTAGGTCATGGAGAGGCCGCGGAGCTTCCGCGCGAGGCGCCGCGCCTTCCGGGAGGGCGGGAGGAGGCGCTCCGCGAGGCCGCGGAGCTCGGCCGCGTAGAGGACGTCGCGGGCCGTGTACTCGCTCCCGTCGGCGCAGCTCGCCCCCGCGGCCCGCGCCCTCCCGGGGCCGCTCCGCTCGAAGCGGATCGCCTCGACCTCCTTGCCATACAGCACGCGTCCGCCCCTCGCCTCGATCGCCTTCTCGAGCCTCCCTGCGAGCATCGCGGGGCCTCCCGCCACGGCATAGGCGCCCCCGAGGTGGTTCTCCGCGAACATCGTCGCCGCGAGGACCGCCGGCGTCTCCGGCATCGTCGTATAACAGTAGGTCGAGGTGAGCTTGTCGAAGAAGCGGAGCAGGCCCTCGTCGCGGAGATTCTTCCTGGCGAGCGACTCGGCGCTCGAGAAGAGGAGGCCGAGGGCGGCCAGGGATTCTCGAGGATCGGCGCCGGGCGCGGGCGCGAAGTCGCGGAGCCGCATCTCGCTCGGCGGCAGGTAGGAGGCGGAGGAGCCCGAGACGAGGCGGTGGGCGCGGAAGATCCTCCGGTAGAAGGCGCCGAGCTCCTCGCGCGTCCCGGGGAAGAGCGCGGAAAGCTCGTCGAGGAAGCGCTCGGGATCCTCGCGGAAGACGACCTGGCCCTCCCCGTAGTGGATGCGGTAGGGCGCCTCGTGGCGGTAGACCTCGACGGGCTCGCGAAGCTCGTCCATCACGAAGCGGTGGGGCGCGTAGCCGCCGTCGAAGCCGAAGAGCAGCGCCGCGCCGAGGTCGTAGGTGACCTTGCCGCGCCGGAAGGAGCCGCAGGACCCGCCGGGCGTGGCTCCCCGCTCGAGCACCGTGACGGAGAGGCCCCGCTCCGCGAGGAGGGCCGCCGCCGTGAGGCCGGAGAGCCCGGCGCCGATGACGAGGATGTCGCTTCGTTCCATGGAGGCCATGGTAGGCGAGGCCCGCGGCGCGGCGCAAGCGAAAAAAGGTCCGCCGCGCCCCAGGGCGGAAGCCGCCTCCCTAGCCTCGCCGGCTGCGCGAACCCGGGCTTCGTCCTCAGGCGAAGCGGGATCTCTCGACGCCGAGCCGCTTCATGCGGCCCTGCAGCGTGCTCGGCTTGATGCCGAGGAGCTCGGCCGCGCCGCCCGAGCCGTAGAGGCGGCCCCTCGATCGCTCCAGGGCCGACTCGATCTCCGCGCGCTCGGCAGCGGCGAGGGCCGAGTCCAGCGTGGCGCCGTCGCGCGGCCTCGGCCGCGGCCCTCCCGCGCGCGAGCCGGCGAGCGAATCGGCGAGCGAATCGGCGAGCGGGCGCCCGGCGGGAAGCGGGCCAGGCCCCGAAGGCCCCGCCCCGTCGGCCGCGAGCTCTTCGGCCTCGATGAGGCCCCCCCTGGCCAGGATCGCGGCCCGCTCCACGGCGTTCTTGAGCTCGCGCACGTTGCCCGGCCAAGGCCGCGCGCGGAGGGCCTCGAGGGCTCCTCGCGAGAGCCGCAAGTCCTCCCAGCCGGGACGGGAGCGGAGCTCCCCGAGGAAGCGCTCCGCGAGGAGCGCGACGTCCTCGCCGCGCTCGCGGAGGGGCGGGAGGGAGATGGGGAAGACGGCGAGGCGGTAGTAGAGGTCCTCCCGGAAGCGGCCCTCGCGGACGGCGGCGGCAAGGTCCACATGCGTCGCGGCGACGACGCGGACATCGACGCGGACCGGCCGCTCTCCGCCGACCCGCTCGAAACTTCCTTCCTGGAGGGCGCGGAGCAGCTTGGGCTGGAGCTCGAGGGGCAGGTCGCCCGCCTCGTCGAGAAAGAGGGTGCCGCCCGAGGCGAGCTCGAAGCGGCCGCGCCTCTGGGCCTGGGCTCCGGTGAAGGAGCCGCGCTCGTGGCCGAAGAGCTCGCTCTCGGCGAGGCCAGGGGGCAGGGCCGAGCAGTTGAGGGCGACGAAGGGCCCCTCGGCGCGGGGGGAGAGGCGGTGGATCGCACGGGCGGCCTCCTCCTTGCCGGTGCCGGTCTCGCCGAGGAGGAGGACCGAGGCCTCGGTGGCGGCGACGAGGCGGATGGAGTCGAGGACCGCGGTCCAGGCGGGGGAGTCGCCGAGGAGCCGGCGGAAGGCGTCGGCGTCGCGCTCGAGGAGACGGTTCCGCTCGGCCGCGAGGCGGGCGGCCTCGGCCCGGAGGCCCGCGGACTCGGCGCTCTGGGCCAGGGCCACGGCGACGAGGGCGGAGATCGCGCCGATGAAGCGGACGATGCCCGGCGAGAAGACGCCGCAGCGCCGATGGTCGAGGGTGAGGAGGCCCACGGCCCGGCCCTCGAGGAGCAGCGGCGCGGCGAGGCAGGAATGGCCCTCGGGCAGCTCGAGGATCTCCGCGTAGGTGTCCACGCTTCCGTCGTCCCGGTCGAAGAGGCGGGGCACGCCGCCCTCGAGGACGGCGGCGAGGTCCGGCCTCCGCGCGAGGGAGATCGAGAAGTTCGCGAGCCTTTCGCTCGCGAGGGGGCCGCGGGCCCGCCGTACTTCAAGCCGTCCCGGGCTCGCGATGTCGAGGACGACCGCGAGTTCGTAGTCGACGAGCTCGGCGATGCTCTCGAGGACGATTTCGAGGGTGCGATCGGGGCTTAGGGACAGGCGGCCTTCCATGGACAGGTTCCTTCGCACCGGAAATCAGGTGAACACCGGTGTCGGCTTTGAATATACCCAAAATGCGGTACCGGCGCCAGGAGGAGAGTCCTTCGCGGTGGCATTGTACTCGGTTTTTTAACAAGCAGGGCTCTTCGGGGATTTGGCATGATCCCTGCTAGTGTATTTCTGAAAGGTTCTCTGCGCTCTTCGGCCAAAGACCTCGCCCGCCGCTCTCCATGGCCTGCCTTTGACGCCAGGCTTGCGGCACGCGAATCTTGAAGAAGCGCGCGAATCGCCGGCGGCCGGCGCCGCGGCCCCTGGGGCCGGGGATCAGCCGATCGCCATCCTGTTCGGTAAAGGAGAAAGCATGGAAAACGACCAGGCCCGCCCGATGCCCCGAATCGGAGACAAGGCGCCCGCCTTCAAGGCGGCCACGACGCAGGGGGAGATCGACTTCCCGAAGCAGTACGAGGGCAGCTGGGTCATCTTCTTCAGCCACCCGGCCGACTTCACCCCGGTCTGCACCTCGGAGTTCATGACGTTCGCGACCCTGGAGCCCAAGTTCGCGGAGCTCGGCTGCAAGCTCGTCGGCCTCTCGGTGGACGGACTCTACAGCCACATCGCCTGGCTCCGCACGATCAAGGAGAAGATCGAGTACAAGGGCATGAAGGACGTCGAGGTGAAGTTCCCCCTCATCGAGGACATCACCATGGAGGTAGCCAAGTCCTACGGAATGATCCAGCCGGGCGAGGCGGCCACCAAGGCCGTCCGCGCCGTCTTCGTCATCGACCCCAAGGGCATGATCCGGGCGATCATCTACTATCCGCTCTCCATGGGCCGCAACTTCGACGAGCTTCTCCGCGTCGTCCAGGCCCTCAAGACCGCGGACGCCTTCTCCATCGCCACGCCGGCGGACTGGCGCCCCGGCGACGAGGTCATCGTCCCGACCGCGGGCTCCTGCGGCGTCGCGAAGAGCCGGATGGACGGGAAGGAAGAGGGCGTGACCTGCAAGGACTGGTTCTTCTGCACGAAGAAGATCGACAAGGAGAAGGTCCTCTCTACGATCGTCAAGAAGTGACGCGCCGGCCGCCGCCGGGCCCCGGCCCGGCGGCGGCCTGTCCGGGCTCCCGCCCTCGGGAGGGGCCCGCTGGAAGCCGCGCGCCGAGAGAGGCGTCGCGGTCGGGCGAAGCCGACCAGGTTCGGCGAGGAGGTTGGGAATGGAAGGGAAACGCAAGCTGACCACGCGGGCCGGAGCCCCGGTGCCCGACAACCAGGACTCGCTCACCGCGGGGAAGCGCGGACCGATGCTCCTCCAGGACGTCTGGTTCCTGGAGAAGCTCGCCCACTTCGACCGCGAGGTGATACCCGAGCGGCGCATGCACGCCAAGGGCTCGGGCGCCTTCGGCACCTTCACGGTCACCAAGGACATCACGCGGTTCACCAAGGCGAAGATCTTCTCGGAGGTCGGCAAGAAGACGGAACTCTTCATCCGCTTCTCGACGGTGGCCGGCGAGCGGGGCGCGGCCGACGCCGAGCGCGACATCCGCGGCTTTGCCCTGAAGTTCTACACCGAAGAGGGCAACTGGGACATGGTGGGCAACAACACGCCGGTGTTCTTCATCCGCGATCCGCTCAAATTCCCGGACTTCATCCACACCCAGAAACGCCATCCGCGCACCAATCTCCGCTCCCCGACGGCCATGTGGGATTTCTGGAGCCTCTCGCCCGAGTCGCTCCATCAGGTCACCATCCTCATGTCCGACCGCGGCCTGCCTACCGACGTGCGCCACATCAACGGCTACGGCTCGCATACCTACTCGTTCTGGAACGCGGCCGGCGAGCGCTTTT
>JAEUJG010000184.1 GCA_016794765.1 Spirochaetaceae bacterium
GTCCCGTCGAAGACGATGACCTGGTCGAGGGGCTGGAGGAAATCGATGCGGAGGAAGGAGGGGGAGCGATAGGCGATGACGCCGCTCATGGTCTCCTTGCCAGCCTGGATGGCGATGCGGCCCTCGTAGTCGTTGATCTGGGCGTAGCGTTCCGACACCTGGGCGAAGAACTGGTCGGCGGTGAGGATGTCCTGGGCCGCCGCGGGCAGGGCGGCGAGGGCTAGGACGAGACCGAGAATGCGGGCTCCATGCTTCACGAGGGTTCCTCTGTGGGGGTAAGGATTCACGGCGTATAGTACCCCGTAGGCGCCAAAAAGACAAGCTCGGGCGCCGCCCCGCGGCCGGGCCGCCGGCCGGCCTTCAGGACTCGCCCGTCTTGGCCCGCCGGAGGTGTTCCCGCACGAGCCAGCGCAGGCGGTCGTCGGAGAGCTTCAGGGGGTCGCCGCAATCGGGGCAGGTGAAGCGGTTCTCGACGAGGGCGTCCTTGCGGCAGGCGATGCAGAAGACCTTGCCGCAGCTCGGGCAGGCGCCGGCGGGCGAGTCGTCCGGCGGCATCGCGCGGACGCTCGAGGCGCTCTGGGCGGGCAGGGTCCGCGGCACGCGCCAGCCGCGCCCGCAGGCGGCGCAGGCGAGGGGGAGGGTCGTCGCCTCGAGGATCTCGGCGGCGAGCCGCGCGGCCCGCCCGGGATCGACGGCGGCGAGCTTGTCGCGGAGGGCCTCCGCCTTGGCGGCCTTGCCCGCGAAGAGGTAGGAGCGGCCGAGGGAAAATAGAAGCGCGGGATCGGCGGGCGCCAGCTCGAGGCCGAGGCGGTAGGCCGCCTCCGCGCGGGGGCGGTCGCCGTAGATCGAGGCGAGGTTGCCGGCCAGGAGATAGGTGCGCGCCTCGGGCTCGAGGTCGAGGGCCTTCCGGATGCGGTCCTCGGCGTCGGCGAAGCGCTCGAGCTCGAAGTAGGCGGCGGCGAGATTGGCCTGGTACTCGGCGCGTCCGGCGTCCAGGGCCGTCGCCGCCTCGTACTCGCGGACCGCGCGCCCGAGGAGGGCCTCGCGCTCCGGCGAGCCGGGAGGGGCCAGGCGGGCTTCCCGCGCCAGAACGTTGCCGCCCTGGTTCCGCGCGCGCGCGTTGTCGCCAAAGGGCTCGAGGGCGGCCAGGGCCGCCTCGGGGCGGCCTTCCAGGGACTCGAGCTCGGCCAGGTTGATCGCGGGTTCGGCCTCGCCCCGAAGCGAGGCCAGGGCTCCGCCGAGCAGTTCGCGGGCGCGGGCGGCCCGTTCAGGCGCGAGGCCGGCCCCGGCGCCATCATCCCCCTCGCCCCCGGCGCCCTCCTTGAGGATCGCCATGGCGGCGAGGTTGCGGATCCAGCCGTCTCCGGGAGCGAGCTCGAGGGCGGCGGCGATCGCCGCGGAGGCCTCCGGGCGCTCGAGGAGGTAGAGACACTCGGCGCGGCGGAAGGCGTAGAGGGCGCAGGCCGGCTCGAGCTCGAGGGCGCGCTCGTAGCGCGCGAGGGCCTTGTCGCGCTCGCCGCGCTCGGCGTGGAGGATGCCGGACAGGTAGTGGAGGCTCGAATCGTCGCAGGGCTTCTCGAGGATCCTGTCGATGAGCTTCCGCGCTTCGTCCTTGCGGCCGGCGCGGAACAGGGCCTTGGCCTTGATGGCCCGCGTTTCGGGGGCGCGGGGCCGGAGCTCGAGCAGCCGGGCGAGGGCGAGGGAAAGGTCGTCGTCGGCCTCCGCCTCGTAGAAGCCCCGGGCGGCGGCGAGATAGGCCTCGGCCGCCTCCGCCTTCCGTCCCGCCTGCTCGAGGGAGCGGGCCTCGTTCATCCGGAAGAGGGGCTGGTTCGGCTCGGCGGCCGCCGCTGCGCCGTAATCGGCGGCGGCGCCCGCGTAGTCGCCCAAGTTGAAGCGGGCGTGGCCGGAAAGCCCGAGGAGGCGGGTGTCGCCGGGCGTGGCCGCCAGGAGCCCTGCCGCGTAGTCGCGGAGCTCGGGAAAGCGGCCGCGGAGGTAGAGGAGGTTCGCCTTTTCCGCGGCGGCCTCGCGGCGGCCCGGCTCGAGGGCCAGGCAGGCCTCGAGGGCCGCCTCGGCCTCGTCGAAGAGTTCGAGGCGCAGGGCAACCTCGGCCTTGAGGAAGAGCTCGTCCGCGCCCAAGGGGCGCCGGTCTTCGATCTTCTTGAGCTCGATCGCGGCCTTGAGCCATTCGCCCATCGCGGCGTAGGTGCCGGCCAGGCGGAAGCGGGCCGCGGCCGCGGGCAACTCGAAACTGTTGTGGCGGATGTGCCAGGCCTCCACCTCGAGGGGCCGCGACTCGACGAAGCAGGAGCGGAGCTCGCAGCTCGCGGCCTCCGCCTCGCCGTAGTTCTGGGCGGCGAAGGCCAGGGCGCCGGCGTCGAGTTCGCCGTCGGCGACCTCGGCGACCCACTCGCCGTCGACGAGGAGGGTGATGCGGTCGCCCCGCGCTATCACGGCCAGGCTGAACTCCCCGAGGCGCCGTCCTTCCAGGGCGGCGGGAAGCTCGGTCCAGGCGACGAGGGGACGGGGGGAGCCGTTGAAGAGGGCGTCGAGGCGGAAGTAGCCCTTGTTGGATACGAGTGCGGCGTAGAAATTGCCCGCGTCGGCGAAGCGGAAGAGGAAGCCCGCGGCCGCGTGGCCCGCCGCTTCGCCGGCTCTTCCCGCGGGCGGGAAGGCGAAATCGCCCTCGATGACGAAGTCCCCGCGGCGTTGGGGCGCCTCGGTCCAGGCAAAGAGATTGGCTTTCTTGAGGTCGAGACGGAGGGCGCCCGCGCCGCCGGAATGGCGGCAAAGGGAGGCTTCATAGGCTTCGGTCGCTTCGAGGGCGAAGCGGGTCTTGGCGGGATCGCCGAAATCGGCCGTCCAGAGCTCCTCCACGAGGGAACCCGGCGCGGTGGGCGTCTCCTTGCCGAAGAGCCTCTTGAAAAAATCGAGAACGGGGCTCACGGGCGTCCTTCCTTCCTGTAAGGTTCCCAATACTACGGTTTTTTGCCGGCCTCGGCAAGGTCCGGGCCGGTTTCGGCGCCCGCCCCGCCGCTGACCTCCCAGCCGTCGCCCGCTTCGCCGGCGCCCGCTTAGCCGGCGCCGCCGGTCTCGGCGAGCCCGGCCACGGCGCGCTATACTTGGAGCCGACAACAAGGTTTTCTCCAGGGAGCGGGATCATGAAGGTCGAGAACGAAAAAACGAGCAAGTCCTCCGTCGCCCGAGCGGGCCGCGGTCTTCCCCCGGCCTTGCGCCCGGCGCTCCTCCTTCTCCTCGTCGCCGCGGCTTTCGGCGCCTGCGCCAAATCCGGCACGGTCCCGGCGGTCCCGGCCGCCGCCGAGCCCGAGTCGCCGCCCGGAGCCTCCCAGGCAGGGGAGGCGGCCGCCCTCGTCCTCAGGGTCGCCTATACGGAAGGGCTCGTGGAGCGCCTCGGCGCGGGCTCAGCCATAGCCGTCCTCGGTCCCGGCGACCTCCTCTTTCCGGGCGATACCCTGAGGACCGGCAAGGAGGGCCGCTGCGACCTCGAAATAGAAGGTCTCGGCTCGATCCGCCTTCTCGCCGACTCCCTCCTCCGCCTCGACGTCGCGGACATCCTCGGCTCGGGGCCCCGCTTCAGCGCCGAACTCCAGGCGGGCCGGGTTCTCGCCAAGGCGAGGAAGCTCGCGGGCGGCGAAGCCTTCATGCTCCGCACCAAGCACGCGATCTGCGGCGTCCGCGGCACCGCCTTCGCCCTCGAGCTTCGCGAAGGCGGCAGCCTTCTCGCGGTGGAGGAGGGCCGCGTCGCCGTCCTGCCCCAGGGGCCCGTCCTTCGGCGCATCGAAGGCGCCGCGGCGACGAGCGAGGCGGCGCGGGGCTTGCTCCGCGCCTTGGTTGCCCTGGCGCCCCTCGTCGAGCCCGGCGAGGAGTACGCCCTTGATCCCGCCGCCGCTTCCAAGGTGGAGGCCGTCTACGAGTCGCTCGCCGCCACGCTTCCGGCCGCCGCCGCGCCTTCGCCCGAGCTGTCGCCGGAGGCCCTGATCCCCGCGGAAAGCCTTGCCGCGGCGCCCGCCGCCGGGACTCCCGCCGCGACCGGCGCCGCCGCGCTTCCCGCGTTCCGCGAGACCCTGCAGGCGGCCTTCCCCAAGCCGCGCCCGGTCGGCCCGGAGACCAAGGCCCTCCGCGAGGCGCTTCGCTCCTTTACCGGCGCCGCGGGCGCCGCTGGTGCCGAGGGTGCCGCGGGCGCCGAGGGGGCCGCGAGCGCCGCGCCGGCCGCGGGCGCCGCGCCGGCCGCGGCGACCTCGGCGGCGCCGGGCGCGCCAGCCGCTTCGCCGCAGGCTCCCACGGTCCTCTCCCGGAATCCCGCCCTCCTCGGAGCATCCTCACTTTTCGCCGGAAGGGCCGTCGCCAACCTCCAGAGCGCCGCGGGCGATCTCCTCATCGGCGCTGACGGCAAGGGCGCCTTCGTGGCCCTCGACGCCGCGGGCGGGCGCCGCTGGAGCGTCGAGCTCGCGGGGGCCTCGGCGGCCCTCCGCTCCAAGGAAATGGTTATTCTCGCTGGGGAGAGCGCCTTCCTCGTCCTCGACGCGGCGAGCGGCCGCGAGCTCGCCCGCGGCCCCGGCCTGCCGGCGGGCGCCCGCCTCGCGGCCTTCCCCGAAGGCTGCCTGGCGGCGACGGCCGTCGGCGTCCTGCGCTATCCCGACGGCGGCGCGGAGCGCGCAAAGGAATATCCCCTCGCCGGCGGCGCCCTGGCCGCGGCCCAGTACGAGGGCAAGATCCTGGCCGCGCCGGGACAGGGCGGCCTCGTCCTCCTCGACGCGGAAACGGGGGCCGTCCTCGCCGCGGCCTCGAGTCCCGCCTCGCCCCATTTCAGGCTGCACGGCGCGAGCGTCGTCCTTGCGGGACCCGCCCCTGGCGGCCCGGATGCGCGCGGCGGAAGGATCCTCGTCTTCGACCTGCCAGGCCTCGCGACGCGTTGGGAAGCCCCCTTGGCCTTCAGGCCCGCGGCCGAACCCGAGTACGGCAAGGAAGGCGTCTTTGTCTGGGGAAGGGCGAGCCTGGCGGCCTTCAGCCCCGAGGGCCGGCCGCTCGGCCAGGTCGAAGGCGTCGTCGCGCCGCCTCTCCTGTCGCGCGGCGTCCTCTACTTCGGCACGAAGGAGGGCGAGTTCGTCGCCGCCTCGCCCCTCGACCTGAAGCCCCTCGCCTCACTGCGCCTGCCCGCGCCCTTGGCCGGCAGGCCGGTGGCCGTGGGCGATGAGCTCAGGCTGCCCCTCAAGAACGGCGGCGTCCTCAGGCTCGATCCGCGGCTGTTGAAGTGAGGCCGGAAGGGGAGGGCCTTCAGTACACGAGGGACCAGGCGAAGCCCGCGGGATCGAGGCGTTCGCGCGCGACGCGGAGGATGTCCTCCGCGTCGACCGCGGCGAGCCGGTCCGCCAGGCGGACGAAGCCCGAACCGTCGCCGCCCGCGGCGAGGTCGCGGGCCATGCGGAGCGCGATGTCGGCGGCGCCGTCGGCGCGGCCGTAGAGCCTCGCGACCGCGCGGGCCTTGTAGGCCTCGAGGCTTTCGCCGAGGGGCGCGAGGCCGCCGCCGTTCCGGCCGATAGCGAGGCAACGGCCCGACCGGAGCAGTTCGACGGCGCGCAGCATTCCGGCCCTTGCCGCGGCGGGGTCGCCCGCGCGCTCGGCGACGAGGCTGCCGGAGGGGAAGGCCGCGCCGGAAAGCCGCGACCAGGCGCCGTAGGCGAGGGGTTTCGCTCCCCTGAGCTCCTCGGCGAGAAGGTCGTCGAGCATGGCCAGCGCGATCTCGAGGGCGGCGAAATCCGGGCTCGCGGCCGGGGGCGCGGCGAAGTCCGCGCGGAGGTAGGCCAGGGCGGGGCCGGGCAGGTCCTCGGCGAGCTCCTTTTTTTCCCAAGCGACGACCGGGAGGGGCGCCGCTCCGGGGCCACGGCGCGGCAACCTCTCCAAGGCGCCGCCAAGGCGCGGCTCGAGTTCCGACCAGTCGAAGTCCCCCGCGATGACGAGGGCCAGGCGCTCCGCTCCCACCGATTTCTTGTAGTAGGCGGCGACTTCTTCCCTGCCGAGCGCGAGGAGACTGCCTCCGGTGCCGAGGGGAGCCAGGGCGTAGGGATGGCCGCGGAAGAGTTCGGCGCGGAGCCGCTTGGCGGCCAGGAGGAGGGGATCCCCCGAGGCCTTGAGCTCGGCGACGCGGAAGTCGCGCATGACCGCGAGGTAGTCGCTTTCGGCGAAGCCGGGTTCGGCGAGGGCCGCGAGGATCGCCTCGAGGAGGGGAAGGAAGCTCTCCCGCGGCGCGACGAGCTCGAGGCCGACCGCGTCGTAGGAGAGGGCCTTGATTTCCAGGCTGCCGCCCGCCGCGCCGGCGAGCCGCGGGATCGAGCCCGCCGCGGCGGCGCCGCCCCGCGCGGCGAGCGCCAGAGCCAAGGCCTCGATGCCGTCCTTGCCCTTGGGTACCGTGGAGCCGCTCGCCGCGAGGACGATCTCGGCGGCCGCGACGGAGCGTCCGGAAAGCCGGCGCGCCAGGAGGGTCGCCCCGTTCCCGTAGGTCTTGGAGGAGGTGGCCGCGAGGGCGCGGGCCAGGAAGGCGCTGGGGGGGCGTTCCGCCGGGGCATGGGCGAGTCCCGTGGCCGGAAGGGGCCGGACGGCCGTTCCGGCCGCGCCGGCCGCGCCGGCGCTTCCCGCCGTCGGGTCCGGCGCCGGCGAAGGCTCCGGGGCGGGGCCCTTCGTCGCGCAGGAGCCGAGGACCAGGATCGCGGCCGCGAGGGTCGGCGCCAGGAAGGCGCTCCGGCGACCCGCGGAGGCGCTCAGGGGGGAGCGCCGCGCCGCCCTGGACGCGGGAGTCATCAGCGCCGCCACCAGAAGGCGTTGGCCGGACCGATCACTTCAAAGCCGGAATCCTGGAAGGTCTTCTTCTCCCGTTCGTAGTCGGCGGGATTCATCCGGAGGCCGACCACTTCGAGGTTCTTCATCACGTAGGCGTCGAGGAAAGCCAGTACCTCGCGGGTACCGGTGGAGGAGAGGGTCGCGGCGTAGCCGAGGAAATAGTCGGCCGAGGCCGCGCCCCACCAGAAGGCCAGGGATTCGACGAGGCCGTCGGCCGTCTCGAGGGAGAGGAGCCGCGCGTCGAGCAGGCGGCGGCGGGCCGCCTCCACGTCCTTGTCGGAGAAATAGCCCGGCTCCGTCTTCATGGACGTAATCTCGTAGCCGCGGACCCTTTCCTTGAACTGCCGCGCCCGGTCCACGGCCGGAAGCGCCGGATCGACGGCGAAGTAGGCGGAGATCGAGAGGATGCCGCCCTCGCGCTGGCTCAGGTAATAGGCGGAAACCGCGTCCTTGCCGTAGAGCTTGGGCACTTCCTTCGTCACCGCCTTCTTGAAGCGGCCTTCGGGATCGGCGACCAGAGCGGTCCAGAGGTCTGCCGCGTAACTCGCGGCTGGATCGGTCTTGAGGTCCGGGGCTCGGTAGCGGGCTTCCACGAGGGCTATGCCCTCCGGCAGGGATGGGTCCGGGTAGGCGATCCAGGTCGGCCGCGCGACGCCCAGTTTGGGGTGGGCGGGGAGGGGCTGCTTCCAGGGATCCTCGCCGGCCTTCCATGAACCGAAGAGCTTCTTGGTCTCCTCGAAGACCTCCTCGGGATCGACGTCGCCGCCGACGAAGAGGGCGGCGTTGTTGGGAACGAGGTAGGTCGCCGCGAGCTTCTGGAGCCCCTCGACCGTGGCGGCGCCGACGCTCTTCTCCGAGCCGGCGGCGTCGCGGCGCCAAGGGAACTTGGCGAAGAGCCGGCGCGTCATGGCCGCCTCGTAGACGAGGTCGGGGTCGGCCTCGCGGGCCTGGAGCTCGGCGGCGACGACGGCCTTCTCCGCCGCGAGCGCCTCGGCCTCCGGCGCGGCCGCGCCGCGCGCGAAGCGCTCGGCCCAAAAGCGGAGTCCCTGGGCGGTCTTGTCGGCGGGAAGCCTGAGCCAGTAGCTCGAGGTTTCCGCGCCCGTGGCGCCGTTCCATTCCGCGGCGCCGATGCGCGCCAGTTCGGCCCTGAGTTCGGCGGAGGCTCCCGGTCCGCCGTGTCCGCGGAACACGAGGTGCTCGAGAAGGTGGAACCAGCCGGCCGTCTCGGCGCTTTGGCCCATCGCGCCTCCGCGGAAGGCCATCTCGATGCGGGCCAGGGGGACCGCGCGGTCCTGGTAGACGAAAAGCTCGAGGCCGTTGTCGAGTTTGAAGCGGTGTAGCCCCTTGTAGGAGGTCGGCTCGGCGCCGAGAGGCAGGAGCGCGAGGGCGCACAGAAGCGCGAGTATCGTCCGTTTCATGAGCTGACTCCTCATCGATGGGTCCGGACGACGCCGGTTCGTGGCCATACTAGACCGCGCCTCCCGGGATGTCAAGGAAAGCGTCCCGGCGGGCGATCCCGGCGGTCCTACCGGGGCCGGAATCGGCCCGGACCTCCTGCCTTGTCCCTTGCCGCGGCTCCATGCTAGCCTTGCATCCTCCTATGTTTCCCGCCCGCCCCGGCAGAACCCCGTATCGACGCCGTCCCGATACCCTCCCCGGAAGCGCCTCCCTCGAGGCGCGTCTCGCCGCGGCCATCCGCGCGCGCCTCCTCGAGGCCGAAGGCGGGACGGCCTTCGCCCCGCCGCCGGAGCTCAGGCTCGCGCCCCCGCCTTCCAAGGGCAAGCGAGGCTTCCGCCTCCGCGCCCGCGGCCTCCTTCGCGGCCTGGCGCTCGGCCTCCTCCTGGCCCACGCCTCCTACATCTTCGCGACGAGCTTCCTCATAGGGATTTACCGCTTCACCGATCCCTCGGCCACCGTCCTCATGGCCTACCGCAAGTGGGGTTTCGGCTGGAAGATCGAGCGCCCGAGGCCGCTCCGCCTCAAGGCGGTGCCGAGCTACGCGCGGCGCATGCTCGTCTCCGTCGAGGACGGCAAGTTCTACGAGCACTTCGGCCTCGATTTCGAGGCTTTCGAGCGCGCCCGCGAGATCAACGCCCGCCTGAAGCGCCCGCTCTACGGCGGCTCCACCCTCACGATGCAGGTCGCCAGGACCCTGTTCCTCGTGCCCGAGAAGAGCTATGTCCGCAAGTACCTCGAGGTCATCGCCGCGCTCGAGCTCGAGCTCCTCCTGCCCAAGGACCGCATCCTCGAGCTGTATTTCGGCTACGCCGAATGGGGCAAGGGGGTCTTCGGGATCGAGGCGGCCGCACGGCACCACTACGGCAGGAGCCTCTCCCGCCTGTCGCGCGAGGAGACGGCGCGGCTTGTCGCCCTCCTTTCCTCGCCGATCAAGTACCGGCCCGCGACCCTCGAGCGGAGCGGCATCCTCCGCGAGCGCTACCAATACCTGCAACGCCGCTATCTCGAGCAATAGCTCCGGCGGGGAGCCGCCCCGGGGCAAAGACCCCGCCCGGCGGCGCCCTCATGCCCCGGGGAGCGCGGCGCGCCCCGGTGGCGCGGTCGGCGCCAATTAATACGTTGTGCGACAGTGCGATGTTCGATACAAGGTTGTGCGAAACAATAATACGCTGCCTGGTGGCCGGGTGTCGGCTTGGGGGCGCGGCGCGGCGGCGGCCGGGGCCCGCGGCGGGGCCCTGCGGGGGCGGGCATCGGGTCGCGACGCCGCGCCGGGCGCCGTGCCGCGCCTCGCCCGTGCCGCGGCCCCGCTCCGTCACTTCCTGAGCAGTTTCGTCAGTTCCCGGTCGAAGGCGTCGGCGAAGCCCTTGAGCTCCTTCGGTCCCCAGCTCCGGCCCCGCGGCGACTCGGGCGCGAGTCCCAAGGCGCGGAGCTCGGCCGCGCGGTCGCGGAGGGACCGCCTCTCCCTGACGTTTTCCAGCGTGAAGCTTTCGCCGCGGTCGTTGAGGACGGCGACGCCCTTTTCCGCCAGGCGCTCCGCCAGGGGCAGGTCGCGGGTCACGGCGAGGTCGCCCGGCTCGGCGAGTTCGACAAGGCGGTCGTCGGCGGCGTCCGCGCCGGCCTCCACGAGCACGAGTTCGGCGGGCGCCTCGAGGCGCAGGGGCTTCGCGGCGACGACGAGGAGGCCGAAGCGGGGCTCGGCCCCGGCTTCCCGGGCCTTGGCCGCCTCTGACGCGGCGCGGCGGGAGAGGAGGCCGCGGATCTCGGCCTGCAGGCTGTCGCCGTCCGCCAGGAGCTTCACGCCTCCGCCCTCACGCCGGCGGGACCGCGCCGCGGGGCGGGACGGAAGCCCGGTAGGCGAGGCCCGCGCCGGACAGGCGGTATTCGCCGGAGTCGGCGCGGACGAAGGCCGAGCCTCCGCGGACGAGTTCGAGGGCGCCGCCGCCTTCCTCGAGGAGGAGTCGCCCCTCCACGCAGAGGAGTATCTCGGGGCCCGAGGGCCGGCGGACCGCCGCGGCGCCGGGCCTGGGCGCGATGCGCGACAGCTGGAAGTCGGGGGCGAAGGGCGGGTAGAGCTCCTCGTCCGGCGCGACGCGCGCGGGCCTGAAGCTCGCCGCGCGCTCGGGCTTGAAGCTCAGCACGGAGATCAGCTCCGGCACGTCGATGTGCTTGGGCGTGAGGCCTCCGCGGATGACGTTGTCCGAATTCGCCATGATCTCCAGGGCCGTGCCCTCGAGGTAGGCGTGGAGCTCTCCCGGCGGGATGGCGACGGCCTCGCCCGGCTCCAGGACCACGTGGTTCAAGAGGAGGGGCGCGAAGGCGCCGATGTCGCCGGGGTACAGTTCGAAGAGGCGGGCCACCCAGCGGAAGGCCTCCCCGCGGCCGGCCGGCGCCCGGCCTTCGGCGAGGATGCGCTCGACGAGGGGACGCGCCTTTTCCAGGGTTTTCCGTTTCTGCTCGGGCGCGGCGGAGATCATCGAATAGACGAGGACGGAAAGCTCGATGCGTCCCGGATCGCGGACGAGCCGCCCGGCGAGCTGCTCGAAGCTTTCGGGCGCCAGGAGCCGCAGGTGCTCGATGATCTCTTCTATCGGCCTGAAGCCGCAGAGGCCCTCGAAGCGCGTCAGCGCGACGGTGGTCTCGGGCTTGTGGTTGGCGTCGCGGTAATTGCGCTCGGGCGCGTCCAGCGGGATGCCGGCGAGGTTCTCGCGCTCGAAGCCGTGCTCGGCCTTGCGCTTGCCGGGGTGGGCTTGGATCGAAAGCGGGGTCGCCGCGGAAAGCGCCTTGAACAGGAAGGGGAGGTTCGGGCCGAAGGTCTCGAGGACCTCGGCTCCGAGGCAACCGGCGGGATCCTCCGCGATGAGGGCGTCGAGGGGGCGGGCGCCCGAGTCGAGTCGGGCGAGGGACGGCGCCTTCGGATGGGCGCCCATCCACAGTTCGGCGAGGGGGGCTCCCTCCGGATTGGGAAGCCCCAGGGTTTCGACGAGGCCCGTGCGGCTGCCCC
This sequence comes from Spirochaetaceae bacterium, assembly GCA_016794765.1. Lineage (GTDB taxonomy): Bacteria > Spirochaetota > Spirochaetia > Treponematales > Rectinemataceae > JAEUJG01. The sequence continues at coordinate 11,312 of JAEUJG010000184.1, forward strand.
ACGCATAGCGCTGGATGTGGTTCTCAAGGCTGAATACGCGCATGATGTGCGCAGTGTACACGGCTTTGGGGGAATCCGCAATCGCGGAACGCTTCCGGCCGCGCTCGGATCGGGGCCCCGCGTCTCGGCTCGGCCGCGCCGCGGCGTGCCCGGGTCGGGGCCGTCCGCGCTCACCAGTCGTCGAGGAACTTCGCGACCTGGCGCGTTATCTCCGGCAGCTTCTCCGCGACGAGGCGGCATTCGGGCAGGCTCTCGATGAAGAGGGGGCCGTAGCGCTTCGAGACGAGGCGGCTGTCGAGGATGACGACGGCGCCGCGGTCCTCCGAATGGCGGATGAGGCGGCCGAAGCCCTGCTTGAGGCGGATGACCGCCTCGGGCAGGCTGATCTCCATGAAGGCGTTGCCGCCGCGCTTTTCGCAGGCCTCGCTCCGCGCGAGCTGGACGGGGTCCGTCGGCACGCGGAAGGGCAGCTTCGCGATGATGACGAGCGAGAGGGTCTCTCCCGGCGCGTCCACGCCCTCCCAGAAGGAATCGGTCGCGAAGAGGACGCTCGAGACGTCGGCCTTGAAGGTTTCGAGGAGCTTGCCCCGCTCGCCTTCGCCCTGCCGCATGCAGGCGATGCCCATCTCCTCCATGACCGGCCGCGCGCGCTCGAAGGCCGTTTTCAGGGCCTCGTAGGAGGTGAAGAGGACGAGGGCCCGGCCGCGCGAGGCGCGGAGGAGCTCGACGACGGCGCGGTCCACGTATTCGCGGAAGGCGGGGCTTTCCGGCGGCGGCGCGGCGATGTCGACCGCGAGGAGGGCGTTCGTCCGGAAGGGGAAGGGCGAGGGATACACGGCCGTGTCGACCGGCACCTCCGTGTGCCGGAGGCCCACGCGGCTCTTCCAGAAATCGAAGGACTCGCCGACGGACAGCGTCGCCGAGGCGCAGATCACCGAGCGGAACTTCGTGAAGACCGCCTCCTCCATCGTGCCCGTGATGTCGAGGGGGCTCGCCGTGTAGCGCACGAAGGTCTCCCCCGCGCCCGTGCGCGCCTTCTCGAGCCAGAAGACCGTTTCCGGGTAGCTCTCGAAGTCCTTGAACTTGGCGCAGAGCGCCGCGTCCTCGGCGAGGCGCCGCAGCATGAGCCGGGCCTCGTAGACGGCGCGCTCCTGCGCCAGTTCGTCGGGAGCCTCGTCCAGGGCCTCGCGGAGGAGCTCCGCGCAGCCGAGGAGGCGGCGCTCGAGCTCGCCGAGCGGCCGGAGGAGGCTGTCCTCGAGGAGGGGCGTCCTCGCCGTCAGGCGGTACTGCCGCTCCCGGTCGAAGAGGAGGACGGCCTTGTTGTCGAGGGCGTCCATCGCCTCGCGGGCGCGGGCGATCGCCGTCGGCAGCTCGTCGAGCCGCGCGCGCGGGAAGGCGTGGATGGCGAGGAGCCGCTCTACGACGCCGAAGCCCCTGCCGCCGCGGCGGCGCATGAGGCGGGACAGGCGCTTGTTGACGCCGAAGCGGGCGAGCTCCTCGGAAAAGAAGCTCGTCGCGCTCGACTCCACGGCGTGGGCCTCGTCGATGACGAGGACGCGGAAGGGCGGAAGGACGGCCGTCGCCTCGTAGCCCGCGCCCGACAGGCGCGCCGAGAGGTCGGAAAAGAGGATGTGGTGGTTCGCGACGATGACTTGGGCGTCGGCGGCCTCGCGCCGCACCTGGAGGACGTAGCAGGTCTCGCGGTCGGGACATCGCAAGCCCAGGCAGGATTCCGATTCCGAAGCCACCCTCGAC
>JAEUJG010000232.1 GCA_016794765.1 Spirochaetaceae bacterium
AGCTCCTATTCGCGGTGGCGCCGCCACAACGGCGCCCCGCACTTTTTTGTTCGGCGGTCGGCTTAGATTTCTCTCCGGCACCGGGGTCTTCCTCTATTGGACGTTCCCCCTCAGCGAGGGGCCAACCGATCACCGGCTCCCTGATCCCGTCAGATCAAGGATACTCCGCTTCTTTCCGCATGCAACAATCATAAAGCCTCCGAAAATCTCGCTGCGCGCGATGTTTCTCCGCTGCCCCCACTCCTGCAATGAAGCCCGCAGGATGGGGGCAGATCCCCCATACCCCCTGCGGCCCTTCGGGCCGCTGGCCGAGTGGAAAGGATTATATGCCCGCTATCGCGGGCGACGGCCTCACTATGCTCGCCGGCTCGCGTCGCGTCCCTCGCTCCGGCCTCCTTTAGGCGGCGCTTCGCGCGCCCTGCGGTGGCCTACGCTACCCCCACTTCTTTTATGGAGACTCGCCATTGGGAGCCGCCTCCCGTGGCGGCGCCGCATGGAAAAAGCCAGTTGTGCATAGGCGCAACTGGCTTTTTCATCTGTACGCCCGCTCAGGCGGCTCAGGCGGCGGTTTGGCTGCGGGTCAGCGGGCGGAGCTTGAGCGCCGCTTGGCGGCGAAGAGGGCGGGGAGGATCGCGGCGAGGGCGAAGCCGGCGGAGGCCAGGAAGACGCTTTCGATGCCCAAGGAGCCGGCGACGAGACCGAAGAGGAGGGGCGACAGGCTCGCGGCGACGCCGGAGGCGAAGGAGCCCGCGCCGTAGGCGAGCTCGTAGGCGCCGCTCTCCTTGACCGCGTCCGCGAGCATCGTGTTGAGGACGGGCACCGTGCCCTTCGTCATCGCGCCGAGGAGGACGGAGAGGCCGACGATGGCGGGTGTCGAGCCGGCGCGCGCCACAAGGACGAGGAGGGCGGCCATGAGGAGCTCCGCGGCCGCGAAGACCGCGCGGTTCCCCGCCCGGTCGGAAAGGCGGCCGAGGAGGGTCTTCCCGAACAGGTTCCCGAGAAAGAAGGCGCCGGTGAGCGAGCCGAGGAGGGCGGCGGGGATGCCGCGCTCGACGAGGAGGAAGGGCAGGAACATGAAGAGGGAGGAGCCGGCCATCCCGTCCAGCGCGATGGCCGCGAGAGTGAGGACCAGGGCCCGGTTCGGCTTAAGCGCGGCGCGGGGCCTCCGTTTCGCTGCGGATTCGCGGGCCTCCGCGTCCGCACCGCCCGCACCACCCGCACCCGCCCCCGCGCCGCGCCCCGCCCGCCGGGACAGCAGGGTCGCGGCGGCGAAGACCGCGAGCGGGACGCTTGCGTAGAGGAAGGCGGCGCCCCGCCAGGTTAGGAGCGAGGCCGCGAGGGTGACGGAGGCGGCGAAGCCGAGCCGGCCGAAGTCGCCGACCGCCGTGAAGTCGCCCATCCTCTTGCCGACGCTGGCCCTCCGGCCCTTCCCGCCTTCGCCGCCCTTCGCGTTTACGCCGGTCTCGCCGCCCTCGCCGTCCGCCCCCGCCGCGACGAGGGAGAAGGCGATGGGGTGGAAGATCCCGAAGCCGAGGCTCGCCAGGGCAAAGGCGGCGGCGGCGCCCGCGAAGCCCCGGGAGAGGCCGAAAAGGAGGAAGCCCGCGCCGCAGGCGCCGAGGGCCCAGCGGAGCGCGCGCGCCCCGCCGAGGCGGCCGGCGATCCAGGCGGAGGGAAAGGCGAGCGCCACGCCGGCGGCGCTCAGAATGCCGCCCAACGCGCCGATCTCGGGAAGGCCGAGAGCGAGCTCCTCCTTCGCGAGGGGGAGGAGGAGGGGCAGGCTCGCGAGGAGCCCGTCGTTGAGGACGTGGAGGGCGGAGAGCCGGGCCAGGGGCGTGCCGGCGGAACGCGGGGCGCGCACGGCCTAGTCCCTGACCAGGGGCTCGCCGGCCTCGGCGAGCGGATCCGCGCGGAGGGCCAGCGAATAGAGGAAGGGATAGCCGGCCTTGAGCGCCGCGAGGTGGAGGAGCCGCGCCTTGACGAGGGCGACGTAGGCCCGCTCGAGGTCCTTGCCGAGATGGGCGAGGTCGCTGTCGGGCAGGCCCTCGAACCCGCTCCGGAGCCTGAGCTCGTCGTGGGCGTGGAAGACCGCCATCAACGCGTCGGTCAGGGCCTCGTGGTCGAGGAGGAGGGGATTCTCGAGGAGGCGGAGGAGGAAGTCGCGCCGCGCGGCCAGGAAGTCCCCGAGCTCCCGGAACTCCGCGGGCCCAAGCTCGAGGGCCTCGCCGAGCGCCGCGGAGGCGCGCGCCGCCGCCTCGAACTCGGCCTTCCGCCACGCGACGCCGACGCGCAGGACCCCGCGCCGCGCCGCCGCGGCCGCGTCCCGCCGCGAGAGCAGCGCCAACAGGCCGTCGCCCACCTCGCTGAAGAAGGCGCCGGAAACCATGCCGAGCTTTTTCGTGCGCGCGGCGGCCTCGCGCCGCGACAGGAAGGCCTCGAGCACGGCGGACACGAGGATGGCCTGCACCGGCAGGAAGGCCAGGTCCATGAGCGTGTAGAAGCCGACGTTCCGCGCGTCGCGGAAAAGCGCGAAATGGAGGAGGTAGAGCAGGGCCGAGGGGAGGAGGACGATGCCGACGAGGGGACCCATGCGACGCGTTGCCTTCATGGCCGCGATGGTAGCTTCGCCCCCGCCCCTCGCGCAAGCCCGGCTGGCCGCCGCCCCGCAGGTACTCGGCCAGGGAGGCTCGCCTCCCTGGCCCAAACCGCTAGCCGCTACCTCGCAGGTATTCCGCCAGGGAGGCTTGCCTCCCTGGCCCAAACCGCTAGCCGCTACCTCGCAGGTATTCCGCCAGGGAGGCGGCGAAGAAGATCTCGGCGCGGGCCTTGAGGAGGATGCGCTCGGCGGCGAGGCGCTCGTAGGTCGAGCGGCGGCCGCCGCCGCCGGCCTCGCGCGCCACCTCCGCCGCCAGGCCCTCGTGGTCGGCCAGGCGCCGCCGCCTGAGCTCGAGGAGGGCGACGGCCCGCGGCGCGGGCAGGGCGCGGAGGCAGTGCACGGCGATGTTGAGGGGATTGCGGTAGGTGCGGGGTTCCGCGAGTTCGCCGGAGAGCGTGTCTTCGAAGGCGCGCCGGCCGCGCTTCGTGATCGCGTAGAACTTGCGGTTGCGGAGCCGTTTCCCGGCGCCGTAGCGCGCGACGAGGCCCTCCTCGGCGAGCCGGGCCAGGGCGCGGTAGACGCTGCCGTGGGTGACGCCCTCCCAGGAGACGATGCCCGCCGCGTGGAAGCGCCGGACGAACTCGAGCCCGTAGGCGATGCCGCCCTTGTAGAGCTCGGCCAGGATAAAGGTCTTGAGGGACATTCGGGACTCCGGCGCCGGCATACGGTGTTGCTGGCGGCGCCAACTTTCTCGTATGGCGTAGAGCCTAGTGGGGCCGGGGCGAAAAGGCAAGAAAAATCCGGTTGCGCCTAGGCGCAACTGGCCAGGTCGGGCCGGCGGGGCGGGGATCGCGGCGAAAAAGAGCCGCCCGAAGGCGGCTCCAAACTTCCGCGCGGAACCGAGTCCGCGCGGCCGTCGCTTGGCTAGAAAAGGTGGAACTGGGCGATGAGGGGGGCGAAGAGGCTGGCGACGAGGCTCATCACGGTGATGAGGGTGTTGAGCGAGGGGCCGGCCGTGTCCTTGAAGGGATCGCCGACCGTGTCGCCGACGACCGCGGCCTTGTGGGCCTCGGAGCCGGGGCCGCCGCAGTTGCCGGCCTCGATGTACTTCTTCGCGTTGTCCCAGAGGCCGCCCGCGTTCGACATGAGGAGGGCGAAGACGACGCCGGTGAAGATGGAGCCGCCGAGGAAGCCGCCCAGGGCCGCGGGCCCGAGGATGAAGCCCACCGCCAGGGGGAGGACCACGGCGAGGATGGCGGGCAGGACGAGGGAGCGCAGGGCGCCGTCGCTCGCGATGCCGACGCAGGCCTTGTAGTCGGGAAGCTCGGTGCCCGCGAGGATGCCGGGCTTGGCCTTGAACTGGCGGCGGATCTCCTCGATCATCGTGAAGGCGTTCCGCGTGACGGCGAGCATCGTGAGCGCGCTGAAGAGGGGCGGCACGAGGCAGCCGAGGAGGATGCCGCCGAGGACGAGGGGATTCTGCAGGTCCAGGACGAGGTTGGCGCCGCCTGAGTACTTCGAGATGACCTCGGTGTAGGCGGCGAACATGGCGAGCACGGTGAGGGCGGCCGCGCTGATGGAGAAGCCCTTCGTGATCGCCTTGGCGGTGTTGCCCGCGGAGTCGAGGACGTCGGCGGTGTCGACCACCTCGTGGGGCATGCCGGACATCTCGGCGATGCCCTTGGCGTTGTCCACGATCGGGCCGTAGGCGTCGTTGGAGACGACGATGCCGGTCAGGGAGAGCATGCCGACGGCGGCGATGCCGACGCCGTAGATGCCGGGGATGCCGAAGGCCTGCGCGACGAAGTAGGAGGTCAGCGTAGCCGCGACGATGCCGACGACGGCGGGCGCGATCGACACGAGGCCGTAGCTGAAGCCGGTGATGATCGTGAGGCCGGTGCCGGACTTGGAGACCTCGGCGGTGCGGCGCACGGGCTTGTGCTCGTCGTTCGTGAAGTAGTCGGTGGTGAAGCCCATGATGACGCCTATCGCGAGGCCTGAGACCGTCGCGATGAGGATGCCCCAGTTGTAGGCGGGCGCGGCGCCGGCAGCGGCGGAAAGCCCGTTCGCGACGGCGAAGAAGGCGGTCGCGAGCAGGGCGAACACCACGCAGGAGAAAACCGTGCCGAAGTTGAGGGCGCCGCCGGGCTTGCCGTTCCGGCCGACCTTGACGAACTGGAGGCCGATGAGGGCGCTCGCGATGCCGAGGATGCAGAGGATGAGCGGAAGCACGACGTACTGGACGCCGACCTTGCCCGCGGCGAAGAAGGAGGCGCCGAGGAGCATCGCGGCGACGGCGGCGGCGACGTAGGAGTCGAAGATGTCCGCGCCCATGCCGGCGACGTCGCCGACGTTGTCGCCCACGTTGTCCGCGATCACCGCGGGATTGCGGGGGTCGTCCTCGGGGATGCCGATCTCCACCTTGCCGACGAGGTCGGCGGCGATGTCAGCGGTCTTCGTGTAGATGCCGCCGCCCGCCTTGGCGAGGAGGGCCAGCGAGGAAGCGCCGAAGCTGAAGCCGAGGAGGATTTCGGTGTCGCGGGTGAGGAGGTAGATGAGGCTCATGCCGAAGACGGCGACGCCGACCATCGCGAGGCCCATGACGGCTCCCGCCTTGAAGGCCACGTTGAAGCCCTTGGCGACGCCGTCGACGCAGGCGGTGGCCGTGCGCACGTTGGCCCGGACCGCGATGGACATGCCGAGCCAGCCGGCGAAGGCCGAGCAGAGCGCGCCGAAGGCGAAGGCGATCGCGGTGTACACGCCGCGCATCGGACCGGCCGCGTCGCCCGAGAAGACGAAGGCGATGACGGTGCCGAGCACCACGGCGACCACGAGCAGGGTCTTGTAGAGCTTCCGCAGGTAGGTGGAGGCGCCTTCCTTGATCCAGAGCGCGATCGCCTGGGCCTTCTCCCCGCCCGGATCCTGCCTGAAGACCCAGCGGTAGTAGACCAGCGACGCCGCGATCGAGGCGAGGCCCGCCCCGATCCCGATAAAGAGCCAGGGATCGTAGTTCATGAAACCTTTCCTTGCGCGGCCTTGTTTGCGCCCGACGAGCGGCTTGGGGCGGCCGCGTTATCCGCATCCTCCGCCCCGCCCGGAGGCCGGACCCCGCGATCGGGCGGGGCCGGGCCGGCGGCGGGAACGGAAGAATTATGCGCTACATGTTTGCCGAGCGCCACCAGGCGTAGTGTTCGTCGCGCAGGGCCTCGGGCGAAGGCAGGGCGTACCGCGCGAGCCCCTCGGCCTTGTTGCCGACGTACACCCCGTCCTTGAGCATGCGGTAGGAGAAGGTGCCGGGATGAAGGCGGTCGATGACCTTGGCGCCGACGTCCTTGGTCTTGAGCGAGGCCAGGCAGGAGCGGAGGTGCTCCAGGTTTTCGTAGGGAAGGTCGCCGGCGGCCCCGCGCTCCGGATCGGTTGCGAGCTCGCCGAGCTTGAGCTCGACGAAGGCGATGGCGGGGAAGCTCAGGGAGGGGCCGGCGCCGCCCATGAGGAGGTCGAAGAAGGCGCGGGGACCCTTGGGGCTGACTACCAGGGGCCGCACGGGGGCGAGTTCGTGGTAGAGGTGGAGCCCGGCCTCGTCCGCCGGCGGGACCGCGGCCCGGGAAAGGGCCAGGCCGCGCCCGTCCTTGGTGACGAGCCAGAGCCGGCCGAGGGCGGCGAGCGGGACGTGCTCCAGGACGCGGTAGACGGACACGTAGACCGAGCGCTTGGGCGCGCCGTCCTTGTGCGGAACGCAGCGGGCAAAGGCCTCGTCCAGGGGAAAGAAGGGGTGGCGGAAGGCGGGGTCGATCTCGATGAAGGCCGCCTGGCCCTGGGTCTTGTGCTCGCTGCCGACCGAGTAATAGCTGCCGAATTCCTCGGGAGCGAGCATGGACGCGATGAGCGCTTCAGGCATCAGGGAAAGGTAGAGGTGCTGCTGCATGGCCGTTCCTCCTTTTCCACCTTCGATTGTACGACCGAAGGATTGACTTGTACAGCAGATATCGCTCCTTTTGGCGCCATTGACGACCGCTCAAGCCGCCGCTCCGGCCCCGCCCGCGGCCCCTCCCCCGACACCGGCCCCGACACCGGCCCCGACACCGGCCCCGACACCGGCCCCGACGCGGGCCTCCGCGGGAGCGGGGCGCTCGCCAAGGACCGCGTCCCGCGCTATACTCGCGCGAGCACGGAGGTATCCCCATGGAAATGAAAGCGAGCCATATTCTCGTCAAGGACCGGGCCCTGGCCCAGCAGCTCCTCGTCCGCATCAAGCAGGGAGCCAACTTCGAAAGCCTCGCCCGCGAGTTCTCCACCTGCCCCTCCAAATCCTCGGGCGGCGACCTCGGCTGGTTCGGCCCCGGCAAGATGGTCCCGGCCTTCGAGTCCGCCTGCAGGGGCATCGGCGTCGGCTCCATCTCCGACGTCGTCTCCACCCAGTTCGGCTACCACATCATCAAGCTGACGGGCAAGCGGGACTAGGGACCGTCGGCCCCGCCGGCCAGCTCGCCGAGGTCGCGGAAGGCCGCGCCGTAACGGCGCTCGAGCAGGCGGCGCGCGAGGTCGAAGACGGCGGGCGAGCGGTCAGCGACCGCGGAATCCGAGCTCGCGACCAGGGGGGCCCAGCCCGGGTCCGCGGCCGCCTCCCGGCTGGCGCCGGCGCCGTCCCCGGCGCCCTCGCCGGCGCGGTTTTCGGCGGGCCGGTTCCGCGCCGAGCGCATGCCAAGTTCTTCAAGGCGCGCCAAGATGGCGCCGTCCGCCGAGCGGGCGAGCGCCACCCTCGAGGCGAAACCCTTCCCCTCGAGCGCCTTGGCGAGGACCGCGGCGTGGCCGGCCGAGCCCGAAACCGGCGCGTCCAGCCAGGCCTCCACCGCGGCGACGCCCTCGGCGGCGAGGGCCTCGCCCAGTTCCGCGAAGGCCCGCTCCAGGAGCCCCTCGCGCGGCACCCGCCCGTAGTTGGCGCCGGCGTCGCGGAGGAGGCCGTCGGTCCCGACGAAACAGGGCTTCCCGACGAGGTAGTGGAGGACCGTGAAGGCGACGTTGTAGCCGTCGAGGAGGACCAGCCTTCCCGCGGCCCCGGCGACGAGGCGCGCCACCCGGCGGCGCGAAGCCTCCGCCGAGGCGACGCCGCGGAAGAGGACGAGGCGCTCCGCCGCCTCGAGCCGGCGCCGGTCGCCGACGAGCTTGAGCGAGGCCTTGTCCGGATAGCCGCGGTCGAGGAGCCAGCGGTAGTCCCGGACCGCCTCGGCGAAGGCCGCGCCCTCACCCCAGCCGCCGCTCACAGGCCGAGCTCCAGCTGGGGCCGGTCGCCGAGCCAGGCCTCGGCGTTCCAGCCGCCGCCCCCTGGGGCCTCGCCGGCGCGGCCGTCGGCGGCGCGCAACGCGTCGGCGACCGCCCGCGCTATGGGGAGGAGCTGCCGCTCCACGTAGTGCCCGTAGTCCAGGGGCGCGCCGCTCCGCAGGGAGGCGGGCTCGGCGCCCGACTTCGTCATCACGTAGGAGACGGCGCCGCGGCGGCCCTCCCAGCCGAGGAGCCGCGCGGCGCGGACCTGCGGCGTCTCGGAGCCGTAGTCCTCGGCGGCGCGGCGCAGGTACTTGCGGTAGACGAGCTCGCCGTCGAAGTCGCCGCGCCGGAGCGCCGCCGCCACGCCCCGGCAGTAGGCCCGGACCTCCTCCTCGCCGGCGGCGCGGAAGACGAGGCCGAGGAGCTCCACCTGGAAGCGCCGCGCCAGGGGCGTCCAGTCGCTGCGCGCCGCCTCCATGCCCTTCACCTCCACGACCTCGGCGCCGTCATCCTCGAGGCGCAGCCCCGCGTAGCCCTTGGCCCGGCCGCGGGCGCCCTCCCCTCCCGCGTCGATCCTGAGCCGCGGGATGAAGAAGCGGCGGTAGAGCTTCTCGCAGCGGATCCGGAGGCGGGACTCGAGGCCGTACTCGGCGGCGACCCGCGCCTGGATCTCCGCGTTGAGCTCCGCGGCGAGGGCCTCGCCGAGCGCCGAGAGCTCCTCCCGCGGCGCGGCGGCGCCGCGGCCCGACTCGACGAAGACCGAGTCCGTGTCGCCGTAGAGCACGCGGTAGCCGCGCGCCTCGAAGAAGTCCCTGGACTCGAGGAGGTACTTGCGCCCGAAGGAGGTGATCGCCCCCGCGAGCTCGGTGCGGGCGTAGCGGCAGCCCTCGGCGCCGAGGACGCCGTAGAAGGAGTTCTGCAGGATCTTGTAGACGTAGGCCGCCGTGTCGTCGCCGGCGGCGAGGGCGCGCTCGCGCTCGGCCGCATACCGCGTGATTATCGACGGCAGGACTCCTTCCGTCCGGTCGAAGCGCGCGCCGTTCGGCGCGACGATGTCGTCCGCCCGCGGCG
>JAEUJG010000233.1 GCA_016794765.1 Spirochaetaceae bacterium
AGCTCCTATTCGCGGTGGCGCCGCCACAACGGCGCCCCGCACTTTTTTGTTCGGCGGTCGGCTTAGATTTCTCTCCGGCACCGGGGTCTTCCTCTATTGGACGTTCCCCCTCAGCGAGGGGCCAACCGATCACCGGCTCCCAGATCCCGTCAGATCAAGGATACTCCGCTTCTTTCCGCATGCAACAATCATAAAGCCTACGGCCTCCTCGGGCGGCGCTTCGCGCGCCCTGCGGTGGCCTTCGCTACCCCCACTTTCTATTGAAGAACTTTTGATTAGGTGACACCGCTAAGCTCATCGAAAGGCTGGCCTCCGGGGGCGGCGCTTCGCGCGCCCTGTGGTGACTTTGGTTACCCTGTTTTTAAAGGATGCCGGCTTCGTTGCAGCGGCATGCGCTCTTGACCGTGGCGACGCACCGTTGTATGTTTGATATGACCGAAAAAGCCAAAAAGGTCACAGAGGTCATATGCCACGAGCCTTCAATGAGGCGGAGCGCGGCAAGATCCGCGAGCGCCTGATTTCAGCGGGGAAAAAGGCCATCAACCGCTCCGGCCCGCGGGCCCTTGTCGTGGACGAGGTCGCGAGAGAGGCCGGAATTTCCAAGGGTAGTTTCTATTCTTTCTTCCCCTCGCGGGAGGAGTTGATTCTCGCCGTCTTCGAGTCCTGGGAGGCCGAGCACCGCGGCGCCCTCCTGGCCGAGATGGCGGAGGGCTCAGGAACGGCGCGGGAACGGCTTGCCCGCTTTTTCCTCGGGATTTTCACGATCCTTGAAAGGGAGCCCGGTCTCGCCAAGCTCAGCTTCGGCGAGATCGAGCGGCTCGTGGAGGGCCTGCCGCCGGAGCGCGTCGCCGCCCACCAAGCCGCCGACAAGGCGACTATGGAGGGCGCTTTCGCGCGCTGGGCCGAGGCTGGCTTCATGGATCCCGCCTTTTTGGCCTCGCTCGAGGGCCTCATGCCCGCCCTCTTCGCCATGGCGCTCCACAAGGAAGACTTCCCGCCCGGTTCCTTCGAGCCGGCGGTCAGGCTGATCGCGGAGGCCCTGGCCCTGCGGCTCGCCTCGGGAGAGGAAGGAGGGGGAACATGACCTACGCCATCAGCGCCCAAGGCCTGGCCAAGAACTTCGGTCCCGTCAAGGCGGTGAAGCGGGTTGATTTGGCCGTCCGCCCCGGCGAGATCTACGGCTTTCTCGGCCGCAACGGGGCCGGAAAGACCACGACCATCCGGATGCTCCTCGGCCTGATCCGGCCGAACGCCGGGACGGTCAGGCTCCTCGGCTCCTCCCTCCGCGAGGACCGCGCGGGCGTCCTCGCCAAGGTGGGCTGCCTCGTCGAGTCGGCGGCGGCCTACCCGAACCTCACGGTCCGGGAAAACCTGGAGATCCAGCGCCGCTTGACGCGTTCGCCGGCCGCCGCCGTCGCCGAGGTCATGGGACTCCTCAAGCTTGAGGATTTCGCCGACCGAAGGGCGGGCAGGCTGTCGCTCGGCAACAAGCAGCGCCTTTCCCTCGCCCGCGCCCTCCTCCACCGCCCCAAGCTTCTCATCCTGGACGAGCCCGCCAACGGCCTCGATCCCGCGGGCATCGTCGAGGTGCGGGGTCTTCTCCGCCGCCTCGCCGACGAGGAGGGGGTCACCGTCTTCATGTCGAGCCACCTCCTCGACGAGGTGGAACAGCTGGCGGACCGCGTCGGCATCGTGCACGAGGGAGTCTTGGTCGAGGAGGTGGACCGCGCGGAGCTCCGCAGGGGCTCGCGCGTCGCCATCGAGGTCGCCGCCGAGGACGCGGCCGCGGCCGGCGACGCGCTCGCCGCCGCGGGCATCCAGACCCTCGGGCTCGCACCCGTCGCCGAAGACCTCGAAAGCCACTTCCTGCGGAAGACCGGAGGACAATCATGAGCATTGCCAAGCTTCTTGAGCTGGACCAGACCCTGCACGCGGTGGTCGCCACCGAATTCCTGAAGCTCCGCCGGAGCAAGGTCGTGTGGATGTCCTTCCTGATCTACGGCTTCATGATCGCGATGCTCGGTCTCTTCATGTGGATCGCGCTGAACCCGGGCATGGCCGAAAGCCTCGGCCTCCTCGGACAGAAGGCCAACTTCGCCTTCGCGGGCGAAAGCCTCGACTGGGCGGGCTTCCTCGGCATGGTCTTCATGATGGCCTCCCTCGGCGGCATGATTTTCCTCTCCTTCATCGTCGTCTTCATCTTCGGCCGCGAGTACGCGGAGGGCACGGAGAAGAACCTCCTCGTCCTGCCCGTCCCCCGCGGGCTCTTCGTCCTCGCCAAGTTCGTCGTCGCGGCCCTCTGGTTCGCCCTCCTCTCGGCCTGGCTCCTCCCCTTGAGCTTCGTCGTCGGGAAAACCCTGGGCCTCGCGGGATTCGACGCGCGACTCTTCTGGGGTATCGGCGGCAAGATCCTCGTCTCCGGCCTCCTCTCGTTCTCGACCTGCTCCCTCGTCGCCCTGATCGCCGTCGCGACGAAGGGCTACTTCGCCCCCTTGGGCTACGCCACCTTCACCCTCGTCCTCGCCTCCCTCTTCGGCCACACGGGTTGGGCGCCTTGGGTGCCTTGGTCGATCGTCGGCCTCTACTCCGGGGCGGCAGGCGCGGGCCCCGAGCCGACCGCGGGCAGCTACCTGGTCCTCGCCGCGACCTTCCTCCTCGGCCTCGGCCTGACCCTGCGCCACGAGACGAGGGCGGACAACGTGCAGTGATGTATGGCGAAAGTGGCGCGGAGAGCTTGGGCAGTGTAGAAGGCGTGTAGAGCTAAATGGCATGATAGCATCTCATGTAAGCCAATGAGGTTTTGATTGCGGGATACCACCATGCTGGCATACCCTTCATGTGTTCACTTTTCTGCTATATCTATAGTTCATGTCAGGAGTATTGGTGAGAAACGCATATTAACATTCTGTTGGTAGAAAATTGTATGTTCTAATCCGGTAGATTGATGATTGACTCATGTGTCTCGCAGTGCGATGTGCATAGAGTGGGTGCACAAGGACGATCATGGGTTGACGATTGAAGTAACTGGATTCATCATAGTGTAATCGCATAATCTCATGCAGGAAATGGGAAATCCAATTGTCAAATTAAGAGATGAAAAATAGGGCTTTATATATTTGCCAATTGCATTAATTATAGGATACTAGAATTAAACTATAAACACGACACACTGCTGAATCGTAGTCGTTGCGCCTTGAAGTCCAATAAATGCATTCTGAAAATCGTATGATGTTGATATTTAATATTAAGGAGAGAAATTTATGGAAGGATTTACTGCAATCGATTTTGAAACCGGCAACCCTCAAAGAGTAAGTGCTTGTGCGATTGGCTATGCCATTGTTGAGCACAACGAAATAGTCAAAACCGGGATAAATCTGATTAAGCCTGTTGGAGGCCATGCTGCTTTCCAAACAAGAATACATGGGATAACGGAAGAGCATACGAAAAGTATGCCAATGTTTAATGAGCTTTATCCATGCACTCAGGACATATTTAGTAATCCGATCGTAGGACATAGCCAGTTCGATAAACAAGTATTAAACGCCTTGTCGGAATACTTCGGCTTGGGCATGCGATTCGAATACTTTGATTCAATCAGTATAGCGAAGTCAAGGTTTCCAGATCTAAAGAACCATAAACTTGATACCGTTGCCAAGCATCTGGGGCTTCCGGAATTCACGCATCACGACGCATTGGAAGATGCGAAAACATGCGCGAGAATCGTACTTAAGATTGGAGATAAGGTCGAAAAACCAAAAATAAAAATAAGCTATAGTATGAAAATGGAGTATTGCGGTCTTCTGAGAGGAGTTGTCGCCGATGAGTAGGTGAACTACAAAGAAGCGTACAGTTTGTTGTATTGGTTTGAAGACAACAAAGAACTGGCGAAAGAGCATTTCGAAATTTACGGAGCGCTAAAGAATTTCTGTCAAGACAACGAGATTAGCGAGAATGAAGAAAGAATATTGCTGAGAATGATGAATATTGAATTGTCGAAGTTCGACGCCATGTAGGTTTATATATAATACTAAATATCATTATATTGGTGTTGTTGCGACTGACGCATCGGAAAAGCGCGTTGCTCGCATGAAGTCCGATCAGTTCATCGCCTTGACTGTGGTAGCAAACTCGCCGGAGCCAGGCTTTTCCATTGGCTCCGGCAGGCTTCCTCCCCGCCCTACTTCGCCGGCCAACGTCTCCTGTACTCGTACATGAACACCGCGCCCGCGGCGGAGACGTTGAGCGAATCGACGTGGCCGGACTGGGGGATGGAGAGGGCGCCGTCGCATTCGTCGCGGAGGAGGCGGGAGACGCCCGCGCCCTCGTTGCCCATCACGAGCGCCAGTTTCTTGGGGAGGTCGGCCTTGGGGAGGCTGTCGCCGTCCATGTCGGCGGCGTAGCGCCAGAAGCCGGCTTCCTCCAAGCGGCGCAGGGCCTCGCCCAGGTTGGCCACGAGGGCGACGGGCACGTGGGCCAGGGCGCCGGCGGAGGCGCGGGCGGCGGCCTCGGAGAGGGGGGCGGCGCGGCGCTTGGGCGCGATGACGAGGTCGCAGGCGAAGACGTCCGCGGAGCGGATCAGGGCGCCGAAGTTCTGGGGATCCTCGATGTGGTCGAGGACGAGGATCAGGGCGGTCTCCCGGCCTTCGAGTTCGGCCAGGCTTTCGTCGAGGGAGGCTTCGCCGGGGGCTTCCTCGCGTTCGGTCTCGAAGGCGACGCCGCGGTTCTCCGGGGCCAGGCGGTCGAGCTCGGCGGGCGCGGTCTTGACCACGCTCACGCCGGCCTTCTTGGCCAGCTCCAGGATGGTCTTGATGCGGGGGCCCGATCCGGAAACAAGGAGGCGGCCCTCGGCCTTGCCGGTCTTGAGGAGCTCTTCAATGGCGTGGAAGCCCGATAGTCTGCGCATGGCTCGAATAGTAGGCCGCCCTCGCCCTCTCGGGCAAGGCCCGGGGAGGGGAGGGGAGGGCGGTTCGGCCGGAAGCGGCGCCCGTCGCGCCCGCTCCGGCGGTCGCGACGGCGGCGCGATCAAGGCATGACGGTGAATTCCTGGACGATCTGGATGGCGCTTTCCACCTCTTCGACGCCGCGCACTCCGCGCGCCGCCTGGACCGCCGCGTCGATCGCGCTCTGGGTGTTGGCCACACCGTGGAGGACGATGCGCTTTCCCCGGCCCTCGGCCTCCAGGAAATGGATGGGCAGCTTCTTGCCGTAGACGATCTCCGTGACCACGCGCTGGCCGAGGAGGAGCTCGGCGATCCGGCGCCTGCCGGCCTCTTCCCGCTCCGGGGTGCCGACGATGGCGCGGTACTGGTCGATCAGGCGGACCGACTCGGCCAGGGAAAGTTCGCCGGTGTTGACGACGAGGCCGTACTCCCGGGGATCGTTCCAGTCGGCGGCGAAGAAGTACTTGTGGAAGCCGCTCCGGTCGTGGTCGCTCTGGTCCAGGATCTGGAGGGCCCGCCGCTCGTCGCAGCCGTGGAGCTTGCGGATCCGTTCGGCGCGCAGCCCGGTCGGGGCGATGATCCGCACCGAGGCGAGGTTCGGGACCCCTCGGAGGATGGCGCCCGAACCCCGGCCCATGATGATGCAGCCGCCGGCCGCCGCCTCCTCGTAGATCACCGTCTTGAGATAATGGAGGAAATCGTCCCGCTCCTGGGAAAGGGAAGCCCAAAGCCCAGGCTTTTTCTCGTCGTATTTCTGGCGTTTTTCAGGGCCAAGGCCGTAGTCGCCGAGGCGTTTTTCCACGTATTCGCGGTCGACCAGCTTGTAGCCCGTGGCGGAAGCGAGTTCGTTGGCGATTTCCTCGCCGAGCGAGGCCAGTTCCCGCGCGATAGCGATGATTGCCATAGACGCCTCCTTCGTAGTCCCCAATTCAAACTCTATGTGCTTCGGCGGGAATGTCAATCAGGCGGGAGGCCCGCTGTACCTTCCCCGCCGCGATCGCCTATAGTGGCGGCACCATGAACCGATACGGTGAGCTCGCGGCTTTCGGGACGGCGGTCTGCTGGACCGCTTCCGCCATCTTCTTCGAGCGCGCGTCCAAGCGCGTCGGCGCCCTGGCGGTCAACTTCTACAAGGTGGTCGCCGCCTTCTTCCTTCTTGCCCTCGCGGGCTTCGCCTTCCGCGGCATGCCCCTGCCCTTCGACGCCCCGGCCAAGGCCTGGATCTACCTGCCCATCTCCGGCGTCATCGGCTTCGTCATCGCCGACTACTTCCTCTTCAACGCCTACATCCTCGTGGGCTCGCGCCTCACGATCCTCTTCCAGCCGCTGACGCCCCTTTTCGCGGCCCTCCTCGGCTTCCTCATCCTGGGCGAAAGGATGAAGCCCGCCGGCCTCGTCGGCATGGGCGTCGTCGTCTCCGGCATCCTCATCGTGGTGCTGTCGCGGAACGCGGGCGCCAAGTCCGGCGAGCGGAGACCCGCCCGCCCGGGCGGCGCGGCGGCCAAGGGGCTCGCCTTCGCCTTCGCCTCCGCCTTCTTCCAGGCGGTGGGCCTCGTCTTCTCCAAGCTCGGCCTCGGCGGCTACGACGCGATATCCGGCACGCAGATCCGCGTCGGCACCGCGGTGCTCGGCTTCGCCCTCCAGGCCCTCCTCTTCCGGCAGGCGCGCGAACTCTGGGTGGAGGCGCCGCGCGACCGCGCGGCGATGAAGAGCACCGCGATCGGCGCCGTCTTCGGCCCCTTCATCGGGGTCTCGCTTTCCCTCTTCGCGCTCCAGTCCACCTCCGCCGGCGCCGCCAGCACCCTCATGGGCCTCACGCCGGTCCTCATCATCCTGCCCTCGATCTTCGTCCTCAAGCAGAAGGTGAAGCCCCTCGAGGTGGTCGGCGCCTTCGTCGCCGTGGCCGGCGCCGCGTTGTTCTTCCTGCTCTAGCCCGGGCACCGTGACGGCGCGCTGGGCAGGAGGACCCGGAAGGTGGTGTTCCCGGGCTCGCTCGTGAAATCGATGCCGCCGCCCGACTCCTCCACGATCCGCTTCGCGATGCTGAGGCCCAGGCCCGTGCCTTCCCCGCTGGCCTTCGTCGTGAAGAAGGGGGTGAAGATCCTGGCCCGGTATTCCTCCGGGATGCCTGAACCCGAATCGGTGACCGCGACCAGGACCCCGCTTCCGGAGCGCCTGACGGCGATGGCGAGGCGGCCCCGGTATTTCATGGCCTGAAGGGCGTTGTTGATGAGGTTGATCCAGACCTGGTTCAGGCGGTCGCGGCGGCAAGGGATGGTCGGCACCTCCTCGTAGTCGCGGACGACCTCCACGCCCCGCTTGAGGACATGCCGGTAGATGGTCAGGATGGTTTCGATCTCCTCGCGCAGGTCGGTCTCCCTCGGCTCTTCGTCGGCCTCCTGCCGCGAGTAGATCCTGAGCGACTTGACGATCCGCGCCGCGCGGTCCGCGGCGATCTCCATGATGGCGAGCGACTGGTCCAGGGCGGTGACCTGATAGGCCGCGTCGATGGCCCGCGCGCCTTCCGCGCCCGCGGCGAAGTCCGCGAATTCCTCCGCCTCCGCGCCCGAAGCCACGCCGAGTTCCACCAAACGGTCCGCAGTCTCGTCCGCGTCCTCCACGCCCCGCGCCATGAGCGAGCGCAAGAGTTCCGCGCGGAGGGCGCGCTCCTCCTTCGTGTCCCGCGGGGGCTTGGGCGCCAGGGCCCGCGCGAGGAGTCCGCGGAGGCGGGGCAGGCCGGCCTCCGGGTAGTTCCGGTAGAACTCCAGGATGTCCGCCAGGTGCGTGTCCATGGCCGCCTTCGCGTTGCGGCCGGCGGAGGCGAGGGCCCCGATCGGCGTGTTGAGCTCGTGGGCTATGCCGGCGACGAGGTGGCCGATGGAGGCCATCTTCTCCGACTCGATCAGCTGGTCCTGCGTCGCGCGCAGCTCCGCGATCGTCCGAGAGAGCTCGGCGTTCGCCAGCCCAAGGTCGGCGTTCGACCGTTCAAGCTCGGCCGTCCGCTCCGCGACGCGGTCCTCGAGGCCCCGGGTCAGGGAGGCGATGCGTGATCCCATCTCGGCGAATTCTTCGGCGAGGACTGAGATTTCCTCGGTCGATCCGAGGCCCGCCGCGGGGAGGACCGGCGTTTCCGGCGCTTCGAAGCGGCCTTCGCCCAGGGATCGGGCGTAGGCGCCGAGCCGGACGAGGGGTTCGGAGATCCTCGTAGCCAGCACGAGGAAGCCGACGGCCGCCGCCGCGACGAAGGCCGCGGACAGGAAGAGGGAGGCGGCCGAGGCGTCGCGGGCCGATCGGTACACCACCTCCTCGTCGATGGCCGTCACGAGGATCCAGCTCCAGGGCTCGAAGCGGCGGTGCGCGACGATGTGGCGGCCGCCGGACGCCGAGAGGAAGGTGGAGGCGACGCTTCCGGTTCCCTCGGCGGAGCGGAAGGCCGCCCTCAAGGGGTCCTCCGGCGCGAGCGCGCGGGCGCCGGACGCGAGGCTCCCCGTCAGGTATTCCCCGTCCAGGGAGAAGACGGCGAACTTCTCGCCGGGTCCGAGGGCGGTCGTGAAGGTCTTGGCGACGCCGTCGAGCGCGTTGCGGGTGAAGAATTCGTCGAGCTGGAGTCCCACCTTGGAGAGGATCTCGTAGGACGAGGCGACGCGGTTTTCGAGGAGGCTGAGCTTCGTGGCGATGAGTCCCCGCCCGGCTTCCTCCACCGTCCTGGCCGCGCCGCCTCGGCTCAGGACGACCGTCGCGAGGATGGGCAGGAGGACGAGGGGTACGCCGAGGAGCTGGAGCCTGGTGCGGAAACGCACGCCTAGTCCCCCGAAGTCACGGCGCTCCGACCGCCTCGGCGGCGGTCATGGCGTCGACATAGGCCCGGAAGTCCATCTTGAAGGTCTTGGTCCAGAGCGCGGGGAGGAGCCCGGAACGGCGCGAAGCCTCGAGGTAGCTTTCGAGGATGGATGCGAAGACCGGATCCTCCCGCTTGGTCGCCCAGGCCACGCCCTGGAGCTCCGAGAAGAAGGGCGAGAGGCCGAAGTCGCGGAGCTTGTCCACGTTGAGCGCGAAGACGACGCTGCCGTCCAGGATGAAATCCGCCTCCCGGCGCCGCACGAGGTCGTAGAGGGCGTCCTCTCCCTCGCCGAAGACGAAGGCCAGCGACAGGCCGTTCTTGCGGGCGAACTCGTCGAGGGTCTTGTGCTGCACCGAATCCCTGATGACCGCGAAGCGCTTTCCCCCGAGGTCGCTGACGGCCCGCACTTCCTCTCCCTTGCGGCCGGCCAGTTGGTTCCTGATGGGATAGATCGTGACCATCTTCATGAGGCGTTCGCGCCAGGGCGTCACGCCCCAGGGGTTCGCGTAAAGATCCACCCGCTTGAGGAGGTCGGGAGTGTACTCGTGTTCCGCCTTGCCGAGATCGGGCGGCAGGACGCCGTCGCGCTTGAAGAACGCCGCGATGTCCTTCTGGACCGACAGCGAGAGTTCGAGACCGAGGGACTGGGCGAAGCCCGCGAGCAGGTCGAAGTCGAATCCTTCGACGCCGCCGTCCGGCTTGGGAATGTAGGCGTAGGCTCCGCCT
>JAEUJG010000249.1 GCA_016794765.1 Spirochaetaceae bacterium
GGGAGCGTAGTTGATGAGGCCGGCCTTGTCCTGGTAGTAGTTGCCGATCTTCTTGGAGGAGCCGTAGAGGTTCATGCCCTTGCACACGAAGATGACGGGGACGTAGTCGGCGTAGATCTCCTGGTGGCGGTCGTAGAGGGCCTTCCGCTTGGCCTGGTCGAGCTCGGTCGCGCCCTTCTCGAAGATGTCGTAGAGCTCCTTCTCCCAGGGCTCGAGGGTCGTCAGGTCGATCTTCTTGTCCGCGCCCATCGTGGAGAGCTTCCAGTAGTAGAGGTGGTTGCCGGGCTGCCAGATGCCCTTGCGGAGGTGCGGGTCGACCTGGTTGCCGAAGGCGCGCATGCCGACCTCGAAGTCGCCGGCGTTGAGCTTCTGACCGAGGAGGTTCGGGTCGAGGACCTGGGGCTCCGCCTTGACGCCGAGCTTCTTCAGCGCCTCGGTGTAGAGCATCGCGGTCTCCTGGTGCTCCTTCTCGGTGGAGACGGAGACGACGAACTCGAGGGGCTTGCCGGAGGGCAGCTCGCGCCAGCCGTCGCCGTTCGTGTCCTTGAGGCCGAGCTTGTCGAAGGCCTTCCTGGCCTCCTCGGGCTTGTAGGAGCGGCGGATCTTCTCGATCTTCGGATTGTAGAAGGCCTTGTTCGAGGGGAGGACGGGGCTGCCGCCGAGGACCGCGAGACCCTGGTAGACCTGGTCGATCACCTTGGCGCGGTCGAGGGAGAGCTCCATCGCGCGGCGGAACTCCACGTTGCGGAAGAGCGTCTTGAGCTCGGGGTTCTTCGCGTCCTGGTTGAAGGAGATGTGGAGGAGGGAGGGCACGTTGCGCGTGGGCTCGGTGCGGTAGATCGAGAATGGACCGCCCGCGAGCTCCTTCTCCTTGAGGGTCGGGAACTGGGCGGCGGAGACGTCGATGTAGTCGATCTCGCCGGCCATGAACTTGAGCATGGCGGCCTCGTTGTCCTTGACGACGAGGTACTCGAGGGCGTCGGCGTAGGGAAGGAGGTTGCCGGCGGTGTCCACGCGGAAGGAGTAGGGATTCCGCTTGAGCACGACCTTCTGGTCCACGATGTACTTGTCGAGGATGAAGGCGCCGGTGCCCGGGATCCTGGCGGGGTCGGTGTCGGTGGTCCAGATCTTGTTCACGGAGCCGGCGTCGGCCGGATCGACGAACTTCTCGAGCGCGTGCTTCGGGTAGATGCGCGCGTTCGTGAGGGAGCGGAAGAGGGTGCCGCTCGGCGCGGCCATCGTCACCTTCACGGTCTTCGCGTCGACCTTGGAGAAGACGAAGGGCTGGCCTCCCGACGTGTACTCCATGAGGTTGTTGCCGTTGGCGTTCTTGTTCATGATGAAGTTGTTGAAGGTGAAGACGACGTCGTCGGCGGATAGGGGAACGCCGTCGGACCACTTCATGTCGCGGAGGTTGAAGGTGACCTCGTTGCCCTTGACCGTCCAGCTCTTGGCGAGGCAGGGCTCGATCTCCTGCGTGACGGGGTTCGCCTCGACGAGGGGATCGAGGAAGCGCATGATGACCTCGTAGGCGTTGTTGTCGATGACGCCGTAGAAGTTCCAGGACTGGGGCGAACCGGGAATGCGCAGGGTGAGGGTGCCGCCGCGGGTGGGGTTCTTGTCGGCGACGAGGAAGGCCGCCACGGTCTTGGGCTCCTTCGTCTGGACGGCGAGCTTGGCCTTGGACGCGGGCTGGAGCTGCGCGAAGGCCGCGCCGCCGACGAGGGCGAGCGCGAGGACGAGAGCGATGAGTCGTTTCATCATGACCTCCTTGAAACGTTGTGAATCACGTCGCCGGGGAGCGCCGCCACGGGGCAGCGTCCGCCGGCACGGACGGTGCCGGAAAGATGGTCCGCGACGCTCCCCGCGGAAAGGGCGGTGTACTCGTAGGCGCAAAGGACGGCGGGCGCGAGGGGTGCGGCCGCGGCGAGGAGGGGCGCGGCGTCGTAGGGGCTCCGCATGGAGACGAGGCCGAGCTTGGTCCCCGTCGCGGCGGCCTGGCGGGCGAGGGCGCGGACGAGCTCGAGCTGGGTCGGGTGGCCGGAGGCGCTGTAGACGCCGACGACGATGTCGCGGCCCCTGCCGCGCTCCAGGGCCGCGGCGATCTCCTCCGGGCGGGGGTCCACGGAAAGCGTCAGGCTATCGAGGGGGAGGCCGCGCCGGGCGATGGCCTCGGCGACGCTCCCCTCCCCCGGGCCGCGGCGCATCGCGTCCTCGGCGCCGGAGTTGTTGACCGCCTCGACGTCCACGTAGAGCGCGCCCGGCGCCGGCGGGAGGCCGGAGCCCTCCGCGACGAGGCTCAAGGAGGCGCGGGAGACGGAGCG
>JAEUJG010000258.1 GCA_016794765.1 Spirochaetaceae bacterium
CGAACCGTGACCGGCTTCCTCAACGGCGGCCTCTTCGGCCCCCTCGGCGCCGAACTCCCCTCGGGCTACGTCGATCTCCTCCTCGGCAACCGCTCAGGCGCCGTGGGCGAGCTTTCCGGCATCCTCATCCTCGCCGCCTCCGTCGTCCTCGTCGCGAGGCGCATGATCCGCTGGGAGATCCCGCTTTCCCTCTTCGCGAGCTACGGCCTCCTCGCCTGGATCTTCGGCGGCCTGCCCTTCGGCGAAGGCTTCTTCTCGGGCGATGTCCTCTTCAACGTCCTCTCCGGTTCCTTCCTCCTCGTAGCCTTCTTCATGGCGACGGATCCGGTCACTTCGCCCGCCACGCGCCTCGGCATGATCGTCTACGGCCTCGGCGCCGGAGCCCTCACCTTCCTGATCCGCGGCTTCGGTTCGCGGCCGGAGGGCACGGCCTTCGCCGTCATCCTCATGAATTGCGCCCTGCCCCTCATCGAAAAGCTCGAGCGGCCCCGCCGCCGACCCCGAGGTAACTAGCCATGGACGAAGCCAGGAAGCAGCTCCTTCTGCAAAACCTCGCGGCGGCCGGATTCTTCGCCGTCCTCGCCGTGCTCGTCGCCGGCGTCGCCATCCTCGCCGAATCGGGCAGCATCCGGCGCGAGCGCGAGGCCCTCGCGGCCCTCGCCGGCCGCAAGGCCCAGGCCCTCCCCATGCGCTTCACCGATCCCGACTTTTCGCGCCTCTACCTGCTCGAGGGCAAGGGGTCCCCGCGCTACGGGACGGTCGCCCGCCTCGACGGCGACGGCGGTTCCGTCTTGGCGGCCCTCGTGTTCACGGGCAAGGGCGACCTTGAGGCCGCCCGGATAGTGGGCGAGGGCGCTTCCGGCCTGCCCTTCGCCAAGGACGGCTGGTTTTCGGAGTTCCTCGGCAAGGGCGCCTCCCGCGGCTTCCCCCGCGCGCTCGCCGACCTTCGCCGCGGCGACGTCGCCAGCGGCGCGACCCGGAGTCTCGACGATTGCGCCGAAACCCTCGGCCGCGTCTCAGGCGCCGTCCTGTCGGCCGCCGAACGGAAGGAATAGCCATGGAAGCCCGTCGCGATGCCTTTGTTCCCGATCCGGTCCTCGGCGGACTCCTGGGGCTCTGCCCCCTCGTCGCCGCGGCCGACACCCTGGCCGACGGCGCCATCCTCGGCCTCGGCGCCTCGCTCTCCGCCATCATCCTCGGCGCCGGACTGCCCGCCTTCAGGGAGTTCATCCCCGAGCGCCTGCGCGCCCCGGTGGCCCTGGGCCTCGGCGCCTTTCTCGCCGCCCTTTTCGGTCTTGCCGCGGAAGCCTTCTCTCCCGCCCTGACGGCCGGCCTCGGCCTCTATCTTCCCCTCATCGCGGTGAATTGCGTCACGCTCGCGGCTCTTCGACGCGGCATCCGCGGCGAAGAGCAGAAGCCCGGCCTCCTGCGCTCCTCCCTGGGCTATCTCCTGGCGGCCATCCTCATTTCCGCCCTGCGCGAGGCCATCGGCCTCGGACGCCTTACCCTGCCAACGCCCGGCCCCTTCCCCTATACCCTCGTCTTTGTCGACGAGGCCCCGTTCCGGCTCCTCGCCGCGCCGGCGGGAGGCTTCCTCATCCTCGGCTCTCTGGCCGCGGCCTATCGGTTCGCGCTCCGCGCGCTCGGAAGGAGACTCCCCTGAGCTACCTCGGCATAGCGCTCACCGCCGTGTTCGCGGCGAACGCCCTCCTGGTCTACGGCCTCGGCGCCTGCCCGGCCCTGCGCGGCGAACGGCGGGGGCTTCTTGTCTCCATCCTCGCCCTCCTGACGGCGAACCTGATCGCCTCCTCCCTGCTTTGGGCCCTCCGGGAGCTTCTCTTGGCCCCCTTCGGACTCGAGGCCCTGGAACCGCTCGTCTTCGCCCTCATCATCGCCCCCCTCGTCAAATACCTCGGCCGCGCGATCGCCACCTCGGGCGCGCCCCTCCTGCAAAAGGCGGGCGCCGCCATCGACGAGGCCGCGGTCAGCTGCCTCGTCTTCGGCATCGCCCTCATATCCGCCCGCTCCAACTTCGGCCTCCTCGAGGCCTTGACCGCGAGCATCGGCGCCTGTGTGGGCTATTGGGCCGCCCTCGTCCTCCTCGGCGCGGTCCGAGAGCGCCTCGAGCTTTCCGACCTTCCCGAATCCTTCCGCGGCGCCCCCGCCATCCTCGTCTCGGCCGGACTCATGGCCATGGCCTTCATGGGCATCGACGCCGTGTTTATCGGGAACCTGGTAGGCTAGGGTCATGGAGTGGCTCAGGCTTTTGGTCGCCTTCGGGCTCGTATTCCTCGCCTCCTTCGGGGCCTTCTTCCTTTCCGCCGCCTGGGAACGCCGGCGCCGGCGCGACGCTGCGCTCGACCGCCTCATCGCCCTGTTGCCCGGTTTCGACTGCGGGCTCTGCGGCGCCGAGGATTGCCGGCGCTACGCGAGAAGGCTGCTCGAGGGAGCCGATCCCTCGCTCTGCGCTCCCGGAGGCTTGCCCGCGGAAGGCGCCCTTCGCGCCGCCCTCGGCGGCGAGCGGGAAACCCGCCGCATCGCCCTCGTCCGTTGCGGCGGGAACCGAAGCGCGGCCAAGCCCCTGTTCGCGATCGACGGCTGCGAGGACTGCGCCGCCGCCGCCCGGCTCTTCAGCGGCCAGCTTCGCTGCAAGAGCGCCTGTCTCGGCCTCGCTTCCTGCGCCAAGGCCTGTCCTTTGGGCGCGATCCGCGTCGCGGAGGGCCTTGCCTCCGTGGATCCCGAGCGTTGCTCGGGCTGCGGCGCCTGCCTTGCGGCCTGTCCCCAGGGCCTCATCGCCCTCGTTCCGGAGGCCAACCGCTGGTTCGTCGCCTGCGCCGCCGGAATCCCCGCCGAGGAGCGCGTACAACATTGCTCGGCGGCCTGCTCGGGCTGCGGCGAGTGCGTCCGGGTCTCCGCCGTCTGGGAATTCACCCTGCAGGGCGACCTGGCCGTCGCTTCCACGACGGTCAAGGATCCCGGTTCCTCCGCCTACGCGGGCATCGCCGCCCGCTGTCCCACCGGCGCCATCAAGCTGGCCGGCGGCGAAAAAAAGCGATAATTACCCTTCCTGAAGAAGGGCGGCTGGACTATAATCGCGCCATATTCGCCTAAGGACATTTGCCCCAATGCTTAAAAGCCATGTCATCATCGGCACATATAACCATATCCCCGAAGGGGCCGAAGAGTCCTTTTTCGAAGAAACCTACCAGGTCTGCTGGCGGCCCTTCCTGTCCGCCCTCTACCGTTTCCCCGAAATCTACGCCGTAGTGCATTACACCGGCACGGTCTTGCGCTGGCTCGAGGCCCGACACCCCGAATTCCTGATGTTGCTCGAGGAAATGGCCGCCCGCAAGCAAATCGAACTCCTCGGCGGCGGCTTTTTCGCGCCCCTCCTGCCCCTCGTCTCGAGCCAGGACCGGCTCGGCCAGATCGAACTCTTGACCACCTATATCCGCAAGGCCTTCGGCAAGCGCCCTCGCGGCTGCTGGATCCAAGACTACGCCTGGGAACCCAGCCTCGCCTCGACCCTGCCCACCTGCGGCTTCGACTACGGCTTCCTCCCCGAACGGAGCTTCCGCCTCGCGGGCGCCGCCCTCGGTCTTCCCGCCGTCACCGAGGACCAGGGTCGCTCGGTCGCCGTCATTCCCGTCTTTGACGCCGTGGAGGCCTTCGACAGCCTCCTGCCGCCCGACGCGGCGGTCGAGGCCGTCAGGGATCGCCACGGCGAACTTCCGCTCATCGCGGTCTTCTACCCCGACCGCGCCGCCAAGGCGCTCTGGGAAAGCTCGGGCCTCGAGTCCCCGGACGTCCTCTTCGAGCGCTCCTTCGCCGCCCTGCGCCGCGAGGGGCTCGATTACGAGACCACGACGGCGAACCGCTACATGAAGGCTTCCCGCCGCTCCGGGCGGGCCTATTTCCCCGGTTCGGCCTCCGAACTCCTCATGCGCCGCAGCCTCCCCGAGTCCGCCCAGTCGGCCGCCGCGTCGAACGGCCTCCTCCAGGCCGGCAGTCCCCGCCGCCTCCTCCTCCGCTACGAGGAGAGCATGGACCTCTACGCGAAGATGCAGTACGTCCGCATCCTCGTCGGCCAGCTCAGGGGGGACAAGTCCCGCAAGAAGACCGCCCAGGAGGAACTCTGGCGCGGCCAATGCGGCGAGGCCTATTGGTACGGCCCGACCGGCGGCCTCTGCCGCCTTCCCGTCCGCGCCGCCGCCTACGCCGCCCTGATCGAGGCCGAGAAGGCGACCCGCCAGCGCGGCACCTTCTCCTCCGGCATCATAGCCGCAGACATCGATTTTGACGGGGAAAAGGAAATCCTCTACCAGGGCGGCGACTACAACGCCTATGTCCACCTGAAGGGCGGCGTCCTCCTCGAATTCGACTCGATGCGGACCCGCACCAACTACGTCAACGTCCTGTCGGAGAGCGCCGGCGAGGGCCGGCCGCGGCGTTCCCGCCGCTGTTTCCACGACCGCGTCTTTCCCTTCGGCTCCTTCGAAGGCGACTCGGGCGGCTTCGCCGACGGTCTCTATTCCCTCGGCGAGTCCGAACGTCCCGCCCACCTCGCGGTCCTGAGCCGCGAAGGCCAGGCCGACCTCGACGGGCGGCGGCGCTCCCTCTCCATCCGCAAGGGCTTTTCCTTCCGGAAGGGCAGCCTAACCGTCGAATACCTCATCTCGAACAAGGAAGAGGGCCCCTTGCGCTTCCGCTTCGGCGCCGAGCTCAACCTTGCGGCCGGCCCCGACACCCCCCGGGTCGGCCTTCTCGCGCGCCGCGGCGCCGAGGAGCTCCCCCTCGAAAGCGGCGCGGCCCTCCGCATCGAAGGCGCCACCGGCATCTGCCTTGAAAACCGCGACGACGAGGAAAAGGTGGAGATCCGCTCGGACCGCCCCTTCGACTTCCACCACAAGCCGATCTTCCGTTCCGTGGTCGTAGACGGCATTTCGCGCGACCTCTACCAGGGCGCGAGCCTTGTCCTCGGCTGGGACCTCGACATCCCCGCGGGCGGTTCGGTCCGTTTCTCCCTCGCCCTCGAGCTGCGCGCCTAGCCCGGGTATACCGGCAGCGGCGCCGGTACTCGGGCTACCTGGAAAAAAAGCCGCTTCATCGCGCCGCCGCCGAGAAGTTCGGGCTGGCCTCGGAGGTTCCCCATTCGCTACACTTCCATCATGAACGAGTCTCCCGTCATCGACGCAGCCATGCCCCCCTCCCTGGCGGGCCGCCGCGTGCACCTCGTCGGCGCCAAGGGCACAGGCATGGCCGCCCTCGCCGAGATCCTGGCCGCCGAAGGCGCCGTCCTTTCCGGTTCCGACGTCGCCGACCGCTTCTACACCGACGCCATCCTCGAGGAAATCGGCGTGGCGATGCGGGTCGGCTTCGAAGCCTCCCACCTGCCTGCCGACGCGGTCCTCGTCGTCCACTCCGCCGCCTACCGGCCCGACCAGAATCCCGAACTCCTCGAGGCGCGCCGGCTCGGCATTCCCGTCCTCGTCTACCCCGAGGCCCTCGGCGCCCTCTCGCGGCGCTTCGACTCCTCCGGCATCGCCGGCGTCCACGGCAAGACCACGACGACCGCCCTGGCGGGCAGCCTCGTCGCGGGGCTCGCGCTGCCCGCGACCATCCTCGCCGGTTCGGCGGTCACGAGCTTCGGCGGACGCTCCACGAAAATCCTCGGCAACCGCTACTTCGTCGCGGAGACCTGTGAGTATCGGCGCCACTTCCTCCATTTCTCGCCGCGGCGCATCGTCCTCACGAGCGTCGAGCCCGACCACCAGGACTACTTTCCGACCTACGCCGACATCCTCGCCGCCTTCGTGGAATACGGGAAGCTCCTGCCCCATGGCGGCGAACTCATCTACTGCGCCGACGACCCCGGCGCGGTGGAGGCCGCCGGCCTCGTCGCGGCGGGCAGGGCGGACCTCCGCCTCCTCCCCTACGGCGCCAAGGCGGAAGGGCGCTATCGCCTCCTTTCCTACGAAACCGGCGAGGGGCGGGCCCATTTCCGCCTCGCCGGCTTCACCGGGGACTTCGAGCTCCGCGTGCCGGGCGAGCACATCGCCCTCGACGCCTGCGCCGCCATCGCGCTCGCGCTGTCCATCCTCGGCGAGGAGCGCCGCGCTCCCGGCGGGGGCGCGCATCCCGCCGACCGCGCCGGCGACGCCGCCGACTACGAGCCGACTCAGGCGGAGCTCGCCGCCCTGCGCGCCTCCCTCGCCGCCTTTTCGGGCTCCAAGCGCCGC